>DAOUUS010000010.1 GCA_030668065.1 Candidatus Methanophagales archaeon | reverse complement strand
GCGGTAAAATTCGTGTGGTTATCAAAATCTGTAGTCCAATTCGTTGCGCACACACCAGAAGCGTTAAAACTGATAAATGTGGATGTGATAAGTCGCTTTATATCATCTGCTTTTTTTACATAAAAGCTGACGTTTGCACTGCTACTTCTGTTGCCCAGATATTGGATGGTCGAATTAATGGTAACGGTGTCACCGATACAGGGGTTAGGTGTCATATTCAAGCAGCTAACCGCGAAATCGTTGTAAACCCTGATTGAACTCGCCTCTTCGTTGTTTGACGCGTTGTTATCTATATTCTCACAAGGGTCTATTTCCACTAGTATCGTATGTGTGAAGACATTTTCGCCTTTGTCCGCGTTCCAGGTCGTTGCTTCCCATGAAACATCGATTGTAGTGCTATTATCAAGATATTCAACTCCGGATAGATACGAGATATTCTCTTCATGAAATAGTGACGAATCAATATAAAAACGGACACTGAAGTTCGTTGCATTTATGTACTCTAAATTGTTTATCCGTGCTGTTATGTCCAACAGGTCACAATCAAGCACTGTTTCATCAACAGAAAGGTTAACTGCAAGATCGGTACCACCAACGGTTTTAGAAACGTTGTTCCCGTTGCTCAGTACCAGCCACAGCGTATGCACCCCCCCGGGCTCCGCTAATTCGTAACTCATTGTGACATTTTCCGTTTCGCAGGCGTTCACGGTAACTGGCATGCGATTGAGCAGTGCGGCAGATTCGACCGTAGCTTCTATTCTGAAATACTTTAGAGTAATTGCATCCCCAGCACCCCATTTTGACCAAATATCGCTCTGCACTATGGTTTTTTTGCTTGAGCTCGAGCGGCTCTCATTCATGAGGATAGTGCCGTTCATATCATAAACTTCATACCAACATCCCGGACCCGCTTCATAAAATACCATTTTATCAAAGAAATGCAAGCCCATATTCAGTGCTCCCGGCAGGCAGATCGAAAGCAGTTCCGGCGTTGGCGAATAACCTATCGTCTGTGCGGTTGTGTTCACATCATATAGCCAAAGAGTAGTATTCGCAGTCACATTCTCGTTGTTTCTTAGTGTGATAGCTACAACATTTGCTGTCTCATCATATGTGTGATTCAACGGATTTATGCGTACGTCCGTAATGGTAAGGTTTGAAGAAAGCTCTACCTCTAGCTCTTTACTCGAACGCAAATCAGATTTCGTCACTTCCACTTCGATCGTACGTGTGGTAGAGATTTTATCCGGGAGCCCAATGAACAAAGGTCTTGCATCCCAGGATGCTGCGGTATAATTTATGCTATTAGCGTCTACATGCAAAGGTTTGGTATCGAACAGGATTTTATTGTCGTAGCGATCCAGACAAGAGAAGTTAAGCATGAGATTGGCACTTAGCGGTCCTTTGTTTCTGATACTGGCATTGATGGCTACTTTATCGCCTTCTTTGGGATTAGTTGTCGGTAAAGTCATATTGATTTCCCATGGATTTGCTACCCCTACACCTTCTAAGGTGTTTATGTTATTCGTCAGGTTACTATCGGAATTGTTGCAGGGGTCAACTTCAACAGTAATAGTATGGCCTCCAATATCAACATCTGAAAGGTCCCACGTAGCATTAACGCTGCAAGAAGTGCCTGCTGGAAGGTGGCTGACTTCTGTTTCGTTAAATTGTGAACTCTCATCGCGGAACTTGATGACGAACTTGCTTGCGTCCGCCACTCCGAGATTCGCTATTGTCGCGGTAACGTTAAGAGCATATCCGGCATAGCGAAAACATGGCTGTTCTGAGGCACCACAGCCTGTCTCAAGTTCGATGCTTGTCACGGCAAGGTCAGTTATTAGGTTAGTATTGCTTTCGTTTAGTGTCTGTGTTTCTTTATCGGAGGATTCAGTGACATTTAGTGATCTTTCGTTTATGTGCAGCGTGGGGGGATGTGCGGGTAGTGCTTGTTCATCAGATACGTTCCAGGTCCCTGTTTGCATATCCGTGCCGTTTTCGTTACTTGCGATTGCGGATACGTTCCGCATGCCTGTCATTGCACTGGTATTCGTGTAACTTGACCGGGTCACGTTGCTCTGGTTGAACACTTCTGTGCCATTTAGTGGCCAGCTAACGTTTATGGACTGGTTTGTTGTGATATTAAGCGTTCTGGGTGCGTCTTCAGCATCAAGGACGGGTGAAGAAGGTGCGAAAAGGATACTAGCAGGTGATGCGTGGGACAGTGTCTGTGTGGGTGTCGGTGAAGGACTCCTCGGTGAAGGTGTGGATGTTTGTGTTTGATTAGACCTAGGTGAGAGACTGGAGTTTTGTTCTGGTGTTGGCGAAAGTACAGGAGTAGTTTCCGATGGGGGACTTGGCGTTGTGGTAGGTTCCGAGATGTCATCTGTTTCTTCATTTGTAGCAGTGCTCGCATTACTAAGCATAGAAATAGAGGTCTGAGTCATCGCAGGACTCAAGATGCTCACTAAGCACACTAGTATGACCATAAAAGTACCGAGTCCTCTATTGTTCATCTTTTTATCGCCCTGCCTCTTTGTATTCCACAACCAGTACTGCATTTGCCGGCATATTCCTGCAATATCCTCTAAATTGCATTTCAACAAGGTTGTAGCTGGTATTAAGATATTCCGCTGGTATCCGTGTAACATTGTATTGCGCAATCTCTTCTTGATAGGGGTGTATAGAGGTGAAACATTCTTTCCCAAGTAAGTGGCCATTGAACCATAGGTCAGTTTGGAATCCCCAATTCACAACAGAAAACAGTGTCACGTTGGTTACATTTGCAATATCTATTTCACCACCTGTGAACTCCGCTTTCGCTGTTGTATCCTCATAGCGAAGATATTCAATATCTCTGCCGCCTATAAGGTCTGCACCCTCACTCATCCAGTACTCCATCAAAGGCTCGCTTTCATCACGGTAGACTAAGAACAACAACGCACCATCCACAAAGTATTTAGGACCACCATCATGCTTAAGCGAGAAGTTGTAAGTACCATTCCCATTGAGGTATGGAGTCACATCATACTTGAGAACACCCCATAAAAACTGCCCAAAAATGAAAGCATAGGCTCTGTCCCAGTACCACTCTTCTATCGAAAGATGGTTCTCGCCATCGGGAGTAGCAAACGTCACATCCGCTTTCGGTTGTTCTGTAACAAACCACTCGAAATAGGTATATATATTTGCTAATTCTACCTTGGCACCAAGAGGCAGTGTAACATCATATTTTACTGTGTAAGGGTTTCCTGGTTGAACGGCATATTTCCAGTACTTATAACTATCACCGAATGTGTAGATTGTGCCGCCATGTAATTTACCATGATGCTGGGTTGTTATGTATGGATCACCGAAAACACCATTTCCACCCATACGACCATTCCAAATTGCAGATACGTTGACTGTCCTCCTGTTATTGGTCTCATTGGATTCTATTATCCTGTTTTCCGGGTCTACTATCGCATTCAAAGTATAATTTTCGGATACATGACCTGCATTTAGGGGTGGTCGGGTCACATTAAATGTTGGCGTCCAAGTGAACACTACATATGTACTCGAATTTGGCCCAAGTACAGGGCTTGTCTTAATATCTACATCTTCTGCGTTCGCAACGAGTTTTATTTCAAATGGTCCTGTTTTTATAGACCCGTTATTTGTTATTTTTACTTTGACGTCATTATTTAAGTTTAGATACCTTATGTCGGTGTTAGTGTAGTATGCCTCTATTTCATTAACTTCCAAATCCGGCAAATTGTCATTCGCAAAATTACCTTCTAATCGAATAGCCGGTATCCTGTTATTATAAGAACGACCATTCGCATCCACGAACGAAGTGCAGTTAATTAGCCCCATTCCGCCCTTCGCTTTTAATTCACTTGTGTGATGAATCTGAGGATAAGAGCCGGTTCTTATCGTGTAGTTATAAGTATGATTTGCAAGCATTCTGAACGAAGGATATAAGCTAATATTATGCCCGTCACCTGTATAGCCAGCCCACTGTCCGATTGCTACTATCCCGGATTCATTTGATATTTCAATGTATTCGGTGTGACCTCCTGTACCAGGACATGCGTATGTGTACATCTTATTGACAGTAATCGTGTGATTTAATCTGATAGTTCCTTTATGAATGCCCGAAATGCTGGGGTATGGGTTATCAGACGAACCGGTGTCGAAGATAGGTATTATCTCTCTATCCGCGACAGCCACGAGCTGAGAGACATTATTATTATTCTCACTTAATTCATGTACTTCATTATCGCAATCCACGGAGACGTTCAACCTCTCAAGCTGCCCTTCAGGACGCGTTGTCCACGGCAAAGTCAACTGCACACGGCACCCGCCTTCTAACTCTTTAACATGCTTCTTCTCTTCCCGCCCCTCGTTTTTTTCGTCAACTACCACTTTTACGCGATAAAAACCCGCTTCCGGCGGCGTCCACGAGAAGTCCACTTCGCTCGTTACTCCTGGTTCAAGACGCGCAATTTGTTCCGACCTGGGAAAACCCGCAACCGGCTCATCTGATGTTGCATAACCGGATTTGTTCACATACAGCTTAACATAAAAGTCCGTAGCAGCTACGCAGCCCGCATTTTTTACATTTACTTGTATTGTGTGATTTTCACGTGCAATGAGTTTATCTAACGATACGGCGTTACCGTTTTTGTTAAAAAACGTTATATTAGATGCCGTGAGATCCGGAAATTCGGCATTGTTTTGTTCCTCTATCTCGTTCTCAGTACTCTTACTGAATCCCTTTGCGGGCACATACACAATGAGAGATTCGCAAAAAATGTTATTTCCATGGAAAACAGGTTCATACGTATACAAGGGTGTTGAAGGTATGACGTTTGAGGGCTGAGTCATCGCAGGTATAACCACGCCTGTTAGACACACAGCTATCACAATAAAAGTGCTAATTTTCCGCCTGTTACACTGTTCGCGCATCTTTTGCCGCATTTTATATGCCCCTCTCTTTATAAAAAACATTTACAAATTGAAATATGATAATATTAAACTTCCTTTTTTTACGCTAATCAATCTCTAAAAAATTCGCAAGGTCGCACTCAACTTCCACGCTTGTGACTTCTCCACTTGAAAAGAGTTTTCATAACCCACGCAATCTCTCTTGCAACACAGCGTTAAATCACCAAAAACGTGGTATTCCCAGCCTAATATTATAGACTATTGCTGATTGGCATTGTACCACCGGATAAGCGAGCACAAAAAAAACAAAAGTTTATATGTTGATTCCTATTCAATCTCAAACAAAACATTCTAGGAAGTGAAACAAAAAGATGAAAAAGATAACTGCGTGGATTTTTGTGATGTTACTTTTACTTGTTAGTTCAAGTGCAGTAGCCTACGCCGAGCTTACTCCGCCGTTGCCTGGTGCGCCAACGTACGACATCAGTGTAGACAAAGCACATAAAATGCTTGTAGAAAATCCAGAACAATATATTCTGCTGGATGTCAGGACAGAAGGGGAATACAATGCTGAGAAGATAGATATGGACGGTATCGAACTTATAAACATACCGGTATCCGATTTAGAAAGCAGAATTGACGAATTAGACAACTCTAAAGTAATTATCGCATATTGCAAATCCGGTATTAGAAGCAACACAGCAAAAAATACGCTTGCACAACACGATTTCATCGCTTATAACATGCTTGGTGGAATAACTGCATGGAACGCAAAGTACGATACTTCTATGTCAACAGGCGCAGAAACTACTCTGCCCACAATATCGCCTGTGCATACACCGGTAGCAACGTCAACTCCCTTAATATCGCCTAAACACACGTCAGCAGTATCTCCTACTGCATCACCGGTAACGACTCCCGCACAGGAGGGGGCGAAAGAAGTTCCCGGATTCGAGGTAATCGCGGCATTAGCGGCTATATCGCTGATCGTATGGCGCCGCCGCATGTTGAGGAAGCTGTGAAGTGGCTAAAATGGCAGGTTTTGGGGTGTTCTTGTCTGAAAGACTCCATAGAGCTTCCTTGACTACATCTTCTAATACCTGCTTTTTATGTGCAACATTTTCCAAACGGCATTTGAATACGTAAAATCGAATTGCGATATTGGAGCGGAGATGCCCTGTGTTAGATATATTGACGCCTATAACAGCATTTTCGCGGAGGAATAATTTAAAGAGCGTGTCTGGAGAGTTATTGGACCTCATACACTCGAACCTAAGGTTGTGCGAGCAGAAGAAGGACTTAAGAATGGTAAAAGTCCAATACTATTAAATTATTAAAAACCAATATTGTATTTGTGGAAACCCAAATGACAAAACAAAGCTTCACAGCATTAATCGAAAATGATAAGGACTGCGTGTTTACTGGCACAGTTCTCGGATAGCGCATTAACACAAAACGCTTACGTATTATTACGTTCACAAGAACATAAAACTAAAGAGGAAGAAACGTAATACGTACTTCCCCCCTTGTGTTATATCTTATTCCAACCTACTCCACCTTCGGCACCTTAGCCAACGACTGCTTCACCAACTCCGCCGGATACTCGTAATCCACCAGTTTCCCTCTAAGAAAAACATCGTATGACCCCATGTCGAAATGCCCGTGACCGCTGTTATTGAAGAATATCACTTCCTCTTTGCCCTCTTCCTTGCATCTCAACGCCTCATCTATTACCGCTTTCACTTCGTGTGCCGTCTCCGGTGCTATTATTATCCCTTCTGTCTCGGCAAACATTTTCGCTGCTTTGAACACCTCGGTTTGATGATATGCCACTGCATCTATCCAGCCGTCCTTAACTAACTTACACAGCAAAGGTGCATCTCCGTGGTATCTCAACCCACCTGCATGAATCGGCGGTGGGACAAACGTATGCCCTAACGTGAACATCTTCAACAGAGGTGTCATCTCTGCACAGTCACCGAAATCATATTGATACAGCCCCTTCGTCAGTGTCGGACATGCCATCGGCTCACAGCCAACTACTTTTAAGTCCGGCTTATCGCCCCGTATCTTATCTGCTACGAATGGCGAACAAGATCCAAAGAAATTACTACCGCCACCTACACAACCGTAGATCACATCAGGATATTCATCTATCTGCTCAAATGCCGTCTTCGCCTCTAACCCTATTACAGACTGATGTAACATAACGTGATTTAGAACAGAACCCAATGCGTAATGCGTATCATCATGTGTCGCTGCATCCTCTACACCTTCAGAAATAGCAATACCTAAACTACCCGGTGTATCCGGGTCCTCAGCCAGGAGTTTCCTTCCAAATTCCGTGTTCTTGCTTGGGCTTCTGTACAACTCGGCATTCCACATCTCCATCATTACCTTTCTGTTGGGCTTACGGTCGTAACTTGCACCAACCATATATATCGTGCACTTCAACCCGAACAGCATAGTACCAAATGCCAGTGCAGAACCCCACTGACCCGCTCCGGTTTCCGTGGCTATCCGTTCTATGCCATCCTTCATATTATAATAGGCCTGTGCAATTGCCGTGTTTGGCTTGTGGCTGCCGGGCGGGCTAACGCCTTCCCATTTATAATAAATCCTCGCGGGCGTCTTCAATTTCTTCTCTAACCGGAGAGCCCTATACAACGGCGAGGGCCGCCACAGCCTGTAAATATCTCTTACCTCTTCTGGTATCGGTATCCATCGCTCTGTACTCATTTCCTGCTTTATCAATTCCATTGGGAAAATAGGCGCCAAATCCTCGGGCTTTACTGGCTCCATAGTCGCCGGATTTATCGGTGGGTCCAATGGAGAAGGCAGGTCCGCCTGTATGTTGTACCATGCCTTCGGGATCTCTTCCTCGTCAAGCAATATCTTCGCTCTATCGTTCATATTCCTAATCTCTCTTTCACCTTATTTCTCATAAACGCTAATAGCGGTATAAATATCCGCTGGTATAAAGAAAAACCGCAATTGGTTAGCCATGCAACAAGAAAGAGTAAAATTTGATAATCGGACGCAGAAGAACGCAGATAATCCGGATTTTTAATATAATGAATTGGCGGAGGAGAATATTAGACTCTTATATCGAGTTTATAATAAACTGGGTTATGGTTTTCTGGAAAAGGTTTATGAAAATGCAATGATGATATAAACCGGAAGTTAAATAAGGCATTTGATAATTTGAAATAGTTTTCTGCGCAAATCTGCGTCCTGAATAGTTAGAACTTGTACTTCCTATACAACAAGAATCAAACTATGTCGTTCAAATTGAGCATCCTGTTTAACTGTGGTAACGACAAAAATCTTTTAGGATTCACTTCTCGGCTATAAAACCTTTTATGTCCGCTATCGGAACACGTACCTGTTTCATCGTGTCCCGCTCCCGTATCGTCACCGCGCCATCTTCCAGCGTTTCGTAATCTATTGTAATGCAATACGGCGTGCCTATTTCATCCTGACGCCGATACCGCCGCCCAATACTGCCTGATCCGTCATATTCAGCAAATACTGATTCATCCCTCAGTATCTGCACCACTGCCTTCGCTTTTTCCTTCAACACATCCCGGTTTAACAAAGGAAACACCGCAGCTTTTATCGGTGCTATCTCGCTCTTGAATCTCAGCACTTTCCTCTTCTCTTTGCCCACCTGTTCGTTATAAAGTGAACTTTCTAACAACGCATAAAAAATCCGGTCTATCCCAAAAGACGGCTCAATCACATGTGGTACTACCTTTTCAGCCGCTGCTTCGCCTTCTACTTCTGTATGCACACTCATATCCACCTTCGAGAACGCTGCGTGCACGGAAAGGTCATAATCTCCCCGGTCCGCAACACCTACTATCTCCATCCAACCATATCTATCGCTAAGAAACTCAGCATCCCAGCAATCTCTCGCGTAATGCGCCATCTCATCTTTGCGATGCTGTCTAAACTGCAAACGGTCCTTTGGAATGCCTATTCGCTCCAGAAACTCGCCCACTTTCACTACGTGATAGCCCAGATACTCATTTGCAATTAGCCCGCTTCTCACTGCTTCCTCTAAGCTCTTCTCCACCTCGGCACCTTCTCCTGGTACTAACTTCATCACTATATCTTTCACAGTATCAAACTTAGGATGCCGGTTCTTCTCCCGCGGATCCACAAAGACTTCTGCTTCTGCCATCGTGAACTCACGTAACCGGATAAGGCTTTTTCGTGGCGAAATCTCGTTTCTGTATGCCTTACCTATCTGTATTACGCCTAAGGGCAGTTTATCGCGGTTGAATCGTATCAACCTCTGGAAATTTATGAATATACCCTGTGCCGTCTCGGGTCTCAGATAACCTTCGCTTTTCTTCTGGTCGCGCTCCGCGCTTTCACCTTTTGACACTCCTATTCTTGTCTGGAACATCAAATTTAATTCGCCTGCCTCTACAAGCTCTCCACCACATCCCGGACATTTTTTGTTTATATTTAATTCATCATCCACCCGGAAGAAGCTTTTACAGTTTTTACATACTACTGCAAGATCGGCAAAGCTTTTTAAATGCCCCGAAGCTTCGAATACGTCCTTAGGTGCTATAGTCGTTGCCTCTATCTCATAGAACCCTTCTCCAATGCCATAAAAACGCCGCCACTCGGTTTCTATATGCCTCTTGAGCAATGCACCTAAAGGCCCGTAATCATAGAAGCCCGCCGCACCACCATAAATCTCAAAAGCGGGCCATAAAAACCCTCTTCTACGTGCAAGTTCTACTACTTCTCCTTCTTTCCTATCTTCTTTCGCACTCGACATTTTTTATCCTCGTAATGTACCCTAACCCACTATCATCGCCTTGTTCTTTATCAGATCCCATTTCTTGCTACCATCTCTGAGTTCTGCACTCCCTAACAGTGCCAATTCTATCGCCTTAGCTATATGCACCCTCTGTTTGTCCGCCAAATAAACTAAGGATTCCATATAAGACTGCACCAAATATCTAAGTCCACTAACAAGATGCTCGTGCATATCCTTAAATTGTTCTGGCGCCTTAATATACTCAGCTTCACTAAGTGTGGCCTTCGCAGTCGCTTCACAGTCCCGCATCACTTCCTCGTATTTACTATCGCTTACTTTCTCCCATAAGAAGTCATGCATGACTCCTATGCCCTCTATAAAAGACGCTATTTCTCCCAATAAGTCAGAACAACTCATCAAATAAAACTTCTCATCCTCATTCAGCGAATACCGCGATCTTTGCTGCTTAAAAAGTCCACCAAGGATTACCATTTTGTCTGCTATATCAAAACATTCAGAAGGTCCCTATCGCGTATCATGCCCGTCAATTTACCTCCCGCAGTAACAATGACAATGGGGAGTTGATCAAACCTGCTTTTGCACATCCTCTTCGCGCATTCACTCACACCAGAATTGCGCGTTGCCGTGATTACCGGCTTCACCATTATGTCTTTCACTACCTTATCCGGTAACTTTATCTTTGATACGCTATAGTACAACCTCATCGTATCTCTCATCCCTTCCCAGGTCCATGCGTCTTCGTCCGAGCCTAACGATAAATCGGCCTCTTCCGTTGAATCCTCTATCACAGCAGCATTTATCAAATCCCTATCGGTCAACAGCCCAACCAGCTCGAGCTTGGTGTTTAGGACGGGAACTGCCTTTACACCCGCGAGCTCCATTATCCGACCTACAACAGATAAAGGCGTGTCTTCCCATATAGTCATGGTATTCGCCGCCATGTAATTAGCTATTGGTTCCTTATACCCCATGCCCGCTATTTCCCGGGCTATATCGGCAACGGATAAAAGCCCTACTAACTTCTCGCCCGAGACCACAGGCAAACGCCTTATTTTGTTCGTGAGGATAATCTCTGCTGCCTCTTCAACGCTTGCATCGGGACTTATCGTGATAGGATCCCTACTCATAAGCAGCGCTATTTGTGACTCATTTGGCTTCTTTAGCAAATCTTGTCTCGTAACTACGCCTACCACTTTCCCGTTTTTCAGCACGGGAGCACCAGAGACATATTTCGCTTTGCATAGTTCCAACAACTCACTTCTCGTTCCCGGAACTGTTACGCTCGCAACATCCTTTTCCATTATATCCTTTACTTTTATCTTTTCGTTTAGCATCTCTATCACACATCCACAGCAGAATAGCTGTTCATCACGCCTTAAACCTCGTCCATTATGTTATATGCACCATCATATCTCAGCGCCGTTACTGCATTTATCTTCGAGAAATAATGCGTAATCTGCCCTACCAACAATTTCCTTTCAACCATCTTCGCCATCCACAACCATCCATCTTAGTCTCGTTCCACACACTTTTACTTCATATCTATCTTATATCGCCCTTCATAATGTAGAAAAGATACCTCTTTACCGGGTTCGATTCGGCCTTTCTCCATCAATTCCGCAGGCATCTTCAGTTCTATTGTCGAATAGTCCTCCATGTCCATTAGTTGCGCCGTGTCATCCGAAATAGAAAGTACTTGCCCGTTCTTCCGCTCTATCACAGGTACGTACATCTTCGCAGTAACCGGCTGAATTGCCGTCCTTTTTTGCGTATCAAATACTCCTATTGCCTCTACTCTCGCTTTCGCCGCCCCGTGCTTACCGGGCTTCGAAGTCGTTATGCTTACTATCGTGCACGGTTCTTCATCTATAACCACGTATCTCCCATCCTTTAAGGTTCTCACCTCTGTTAGCTCCTTCATGTTTCATCTTTCTCCTATGCCTTTAGCCATCCCTCTCTAGAATCGCTTCCTTCATTCAAATCCTTTCCGTTTTAAAAAATAACAATCGCTACCGCGCAACACTTACTCACACTAATGTAGCAACATTAACGCAACGGTGCAGTAGTCCTGATTTAGCGAACACCGTTACGATATTTACGATATGTATGAGTGACGAGCGGCAGATAGAAAATGCAGTGTACCCCTCTACTTCTTATACCGCATCTTCTTTCGTCTCTTCTTCAGCTTATGCTTCCGCATCTTTGCTATCTTTCTCTTCTTTCCGCAGGGAATTTTAATTCACCACCTTTTTTTTAATGCTCTTTTTAATGTACATTGTTCTTTTGCAAGCTAATAAATATTCTTATAGTTAATCAAACAAACAATAAAAAGGGGAACGAAATGGGGAGGATAGAGAGAGCACCAGATTGGATATTGAAATATAGAAACAAGATAGAGGAAGGAACGTTTACGGTAGAAGACGTTTTGGAATGGGAAAATCGTATACGCCCGGTTCCGATTAAGCTGTCCACGGTTACGCGAGCTATTAATGCTATGGGGCACCCTACCGCAGGCTTGCACAGTGAAGAAATACCCGAAACGGCTGCGGTGTTGGAACATCACGAAACGAACGGGGCACGGGATAAAGTGGAACGTGGTCCGGGCTGGTTGCAGAAATACCGCGATGGGATGGAGAATGAAACGATAAAGGCAGAGGACATTTTGGAATCGGAAAATCGTATACGCCCGGATCCGATTAAGCTGTCCACGGTTACGCGAGCTATTAATGCTATGGGGTATCCTACAGCAGGTTTACACAGTGAAGAAATACCCGAAACGGCTGCGGTGTCGGTGCATCACGAAACGGACGGGGCACAGGGTAGAGTGGAACGTGGTCCTGGCTGGTTGCTGAAATACCGCGATGGGATAGAGAATGGAACGATAAAGGCAGAGGACATTTGGGAATCGGAAAATCGTATACGTCCGGATCCGATTAAGCGGTCCACGGTTACGCGAGCTATTAATGCTATGGGGTATCCTCTGACAGGTTTACGCAGTGAAGAAATGCCCGAAACTGTTGCGATAGGAAAAGAGAGTAGTGGAAAGAAAGAAATAGTCCAAGTGACAGAGATGAGCCCCTATTGGATACGGAAATACAGCGAAAAGATAAGCGAAGGGGCAATAAAAGCAGAGGATATTTTGGAATCGGAAAATCGTATACGAGCGGCACCGATTAAACTAGCCACTGTTGCGCGGGCTATAAACACATTTAGTCTTCCTATTACAAGCTTGAGTGAAAGGAAAGAACAGAGAATAGTAAGGGGTAAAGGGCTTTACTCGTCCTACATAGGGGATATATCAGATGCAACAGAGGAAAGCTTTAATTCTATTAAGAGTCGCTGGGAAAAGGATTTGGATAAAACCTTGCAGAATGACTATTTTTTGAATATACTGCTTGCACTAGCAAACCTACTAGGACACGGGAAAACGCTTGCACCGGTAAAATAGCGTGTCGCGAAATGAAGATAATGGTGGCCGAGTATGCGGTTGGTGACGGCGGGGAGAAACGTAACTCTTTATTGAGGGAAGGGGAAGCGATGCTTGCAACTCTAAGGGGCAGCTTTGAAGCGATAGGAAATGAAGTTATCACCCCCGTAGCGGAAGATGATTTTGAAGCCGCGGTGGAGACGTATTCAAAGGAAAGTGATGCAGGCATAGTTATTGCCCCCGAAGAAGAACTCTACCAGCTTACGAAGGTTGTGGAATCGAATACCGTTAATCTTGGATGCCCTTCCGAGTCTGTAAAATTATGCGCAGATAAGAAGCGGACAACGCAAATTTTGAGCGAAAAGGGGATACCAGTGCCGATGATTGTGTCTAGGGCAGAGAGGGAAGAAAAGGGTGCGACTGCGGTATATGTGAAGAAGCCGAGATATGGATGTGCCTCAGAAGACGTTTTTATAGTGCAGGGCAGAGGGATTCCAGAGGATGATCAAGATTATATCGTGACGGAATTTATAAAAGGGGACGATATAAGCAGCAGCGTAGTTGTTGGGACGTCCTCGGTGTTACCGCTAACGATAAACAAGCAATTTATACGGGTGGATGGTGGAAGATTATGTTACGAAGGCGGTGAAGTCCCCTTTTTTATGGGGCAAGAAGCCGAGAAGGAGGTAATACGCATAAGTAAAGAGGTTGCTACCGTACTTCACTGCAAAGGGTATGTGGGAATAGATTTTGTATTTGGAGAAGATGGTAAAGCATACGTGGTGGACGTAAATCCAAGACCCACAACCTCTGTGGTCGGCATAGTAAAGGTACTAAAGTATGAGATAGCGGATTTGATATTGAGAGCGAAATTTGGGACATTGCCCCGCGAAGAGGAAGTGAAAACAGAGGGACATTTCCGGTTCAAACTTTCTTAGTTAGCTTATTAGTTAGCTTACTACCGGATGAATTTTTATCAAAGAACAAGGAAAGGCTTAGAACAATGAGTAAGAGGAAGAGCAGAGAAATTACTAGTATAGCAAAGGATACGCTAGAGTTCATCCTGGAAGTAAGCAAATCCAATTATCCTCGGGAATTCATTGGTATGCTGAACGCCGAAGGAGAGGTCGTAATAGATGTTTTTTTCCTGCCCGGCACACACACATCCAATGTAAATGCGGTTATACAGTTGTGGATGATGCCAACGGGTCTCAGCTATGTGGGTTCTGTTCATAGTCATCCGCACCCCGCAGCAGCGAGACCGTCAGAAGAAGATTTATTTATGTTTTCCAGAACAGGAAATTGTCATATCATTACTTTTTACCCTTATGCCAATGATAATTGGCGGTGTTACAATTCAAAAGGGGATGTAAGGGGTTTGGAAATAGTGGAGAGGGCTATAGAGGAAGAGATATGGTAAGGGTTTTAGCAACAGGGACGTTTGATATACTCCATCCAGGGCATTTACTTTATCTGACAGAGGCGAGGAAATTAGGCGATGAACTCTTTGTTATTATTGCGACGGATGTGACCGTGAAAAAGCGAAAAAGAACGCCGGTAATACCGGGGGCGCAGAGGGCGGAGATGGTTTCTGCTTTGAAAATGGTAGACAAAGCGATGTTAGGTAGTGAAACGGATATGTATGAACTTTTATATAGTATAAAACCAGACGTAATAGCAGTAGGTTATGACCAAGCTTTCGACGAAGAGGCGTTGGAGAAGGAGCTTAGGGAGCGAGGGTTCAACTCGAAGGTGGTTCGTATAAAGAAGCATAATTCGAATGCGTTTTGTAAAGCTGAGGAGATAATAAAGCATATAGGGCTTTTAAGGAATGGATAAAAATGGAAGAAGAACATGGATTGACTCGAATAGGAGTATCTCTTCCCGCTAACCTGTTGAATAAGTTTGACAGGATAATAAGAGGGAGGGGTTACTCATCGAGGTCTGAAGGGATAAGGGACTCGATCAGAGCGTATATCGTAGAGTACGAGTGGATGGAACGCGAAACTGGTGAGGAGATAGGGACCATAACTTATCTTTATGACCACAGTCAGAGGGGTTTAGGTGATGAGCTAACAGAGGCGCAGCACAATTACATAAGTCTGATAAAAACAGCGACACACATTCATCTGGATGAGGAAAGCTGCTTTGAGGTAATAGTGATGCGTGGCGAAGGGAAGAAGATAAAGGAACTTGCAGAGAACATAATGAGCCTGAAAGGCGTAAAGCATGTGAAACTTACGACCACACATGGAGGTATATAGACAATGGAACTACAGGATATGATAAAGAAGGGAACGACCACCGTGGGTTTAATCTGCGCGGGTGGTGTAGTGCTGGCGAGTGAAAAACGAGCAACAATGGGCTCTTTTATAGCATCTAAAGCGGCGAAGAAGATATATTTAGTGGACGATAGAATAGGTATGACAACAGCGGGGATAGTGGGAGATGCTCAAACATTGGTTCGTGCAATGTCGGTGGAAGCAAGGCTTTATAAGATACGCAGGCAAGAG
>DAOUUS010000061.1 GCA_030668065.1 Candidatus Methanophagales archaeon | reverse complement strand
CTCTGGCCATGATTCCTTATCAACCTTGCACGCTCTGCTATTTCCTCGTTGTCCGTTGTGATCATACCGCCTTCGCCTGTAATGATATTCTTCGTGGAATAGAAGCTAAAAACGCCTATGTCGCCGATGGCACCTACTTTTTTCGCTTTATATTCCGCCCCATGTGCCTGTGCCGCATCCTCAATCACCGCCAGGTTATTTGCCTTCGCTATATCCATAATCTCGCGCATCTCGCAAGGCTGACCGTACAGGTGAACAGGAATAATCGCCTTTGTTCTGTCTGATATTTTAGCTCCTATCAGGGCCGGGTCAATGTTGTATGTCTTCGGGTCAATATCCACGAATACCGGCGTTGCGTTCTGCATGAGTACGCAGGATGCGGTTGCGAAGAACGAGAACGCAGTTGTAATCACTTCATCGCCTTCTTTTATGCCCTGTGCTGCGAGAGCGGTATGAAGTGCCGAGGTGCCCGAATTCGTGGCTATTGCGTAGTCCGTGCCTATATACGCGGCAAACTTGTCCTCAAACTCTTCCACTACTTCGCCCTGCGCAAGCATCCCCGATTCTAATACCCCTGTTACTGCTGCTATCTCCTCTTTGCCTATTTCCGGTTTCGAGATCGGTATCATTTTGGGTTACCTCGTAGCATTCAAATGCTACCCTATATGCGTATCCGCAATGTGGTATATTCATTCAAAGCTTTTTCTTTTAAAAAAGAACGTACTTCAAAATCTTACCAAAGAAGCTTTAAGTGCTATTGTGTCAATCACCTTTATTATCTCTCTTTGTTCATCTTTTTGCGCTTCTTCTTTGACCCCCGCCATCTCCTCACAATATGGTAAATACAAGAATGTGGCAGCCAAGAGGGGAAAAAATGCACAATCACTATTTTTACACTATACGCACAGGCTAGTATCCACAAATTATACATAACCAAAAGCATACGACTTTGGACGGTTCGGTCATCAATTGCACAGAGTTCAAGGAGTTAATGGTAACGTTTATCATGACTGGATACCTGCGATCAGGTTGTGGTCGGGCTGAATATTATTTGTTTAGCATGTCACAAGATCACACGGATTTACATGAGAAAACCGTAATAGTGGCAAAATTTTAAGAATACCGCTTAATTGTACCTGGACTTCTCGTACCTTCGGGGTGTACTCGTAGAGAGGTACTATTTTTTTTGCAGCAATAGAAAGGTTTATGAGATATAAACACCACTTTATTCGTATATATAGTAACAGGCTACGATTATGTACTCATCTTTAGAAGCGGTAATATTTGTGACGGTCCGGGGGGCGAAAAGATAAGCGGGATGATAAATCTAAAACGGATGTTTTTGATCATTGCCATCTTGTCTGCTATTGCTGTAGCTATGACTCATACAGTAACGTTATTCAGCGGGCAGCATAGCTGGTACAACCTTTCGGGTAGTGGCAGTAATGTGCCCTGTCTTAAGTGTCACGAGGATATCGGGCGTGAGCTAGATTCAGGAGGTGTGCATGCGAGTATAGATTGTGAATGCTGTCACCGAACGAGTAAAATGGTAGGATATGCAGCATCGGAGGATGGCCAGGTAGAACCGGGTCAGGGAGCACACAGCGCATCCACCGAGGAGTGTATGCTCTGCCATAATGGAAGACGGAGACCTGAGACTAACTTCACACATGATTATTTGAATAGTTCTTCTTGCCTCCAATGCCATGACTCTGAGTATGTTCTTTTAGCGGCAGCTGCAGGAGGATTCGGGCTCACGCCTGATTTATGTGATACCGGCACAAAAGCCGCTCATCGTAGTTTTGTACTCGAAGCGATGATTGTAGACGACTCACTTATGGCAGGCGCGAACGAAGCTTGTATCGCATGCCATACAACAATAAAGGCTAATATAGAGTTCAATGTCTCGACAGAGGCGAAGATTAATGTGAATAACGTTTATACTGAATCGTATTCGTATTGGGCAGTGACGGAAATCACGCCAACTAATTACATTCCTTATACGGAGGTGAAGGAATGAGACCAATAACCTTTGCTATAATCCTGGTAGGACTTGTATCTCTTGTTCTTCTATTGACAAGCACGAATGTGTTCTCGCTTTTACCGGAACAGCACAAGTTCATAAACATTGATAATCCTTCAAATGATATTGATTGCGTGGCATGCCACAGCCGTATTCGGGCTGAGTTGGACAATTCCGATTTGCATGGTAACTTTAGTTGTGAGGACTGCCATCGCTTTGAGGGTACGGGTATCATTTTCGCAGAAGGTGGGAGTCTTGCGACGTCAGGCGAAGAGGCTCATGCGGCATACACGCCTCGTTGTTTAGACTGTCACGACAGTGACGGCGCTACTGTTGCTGGTGAGTATGCGACGCCCGCGCGTGCATTCTGCGATGAGAACTACGGCTGCGAATATTCCGCGCACAAGGCGTTAGTTGCGAAGGCTAACGAATCCAGCATGAGTGTGGGCGAGAACGAAGCATGTCTGGTATGCCACACGAACTACTCATGCGAACTCGATTACTCGTATTTCAAGGGTATAAGTTACAACTTATCGAGTTGGAGTTTTGGCACAAGTTTCGGTTACAGCGGACGGAGAGATTACACTGCCAATTGGGGCAAATCGGGAGCCAAGCATGTATTTCTCAGTTTGGACAAAATAGACTGCACTAAATGCCATGAAAACATATATGAAGCGCTTGTAACAGGGACTAATGGTGACCCGGACGATTATCTTACCCATGCGCCGATTGAGATTAGTCATAGGGGTAGTTCGGGCAGGCATTGGGACACTGGTAACCCCTGGCGTCACGACAGGTACCACTACGTTCCTTATGAAAATAGAGCTGAAAGTGTAAACAACAGCTACTGTTATGAATGCCATAATGTAAATAAATATGCAGATGATAATCCTTCTCTCCCTTACGACTTGGCTAACGTTGCAACCGATACAAATTCCTCAAATGTACACTGTGCGGAAGCTTTGTGGTGTCAAACATGTCATGGCCGTACAAAAACGAAGAAAGTGATTGATAATCCGGATTACCCCTCAGGAGCGGATACAGCAAAAGGGCATAGCGATACTAGCGGCTATGGTGATTTTGTGGATGATGTCACTTCAAATTACGCAAGAACTTTTCAGGGCGATATATGTATGGGCTGTCATGAGGCTGCGGTGCACCCCAGTAGCGACAATGGTACGGAAGAATGTCAGAGATGCCACGGGTCGGACCAGACGTCTGGAGGAAATGCAGATGTTTACATAGAATCAGAGCCCAGTGGGGATGCTACTAATAATTGAAGCAGGTAGTTTTTTGTTTCCAAAAGCACATTGGCTGTGAGCAGCATGTGAAAACTTTTTGAATAACGCCTTAGCCGGTGTTCTTATACTTCAATATCTTCTATGTCAAAGTTATTTTCTGTTACTTCACAATCCCATAAGCAACCTCTTGCGCCTTCTCCTTAATCTCTTCTTCGCCCTCTACCTTCCGACCCGCCATTAAAATTTTGCCATCACATATCACGGTATCAACACAGCTACCATTCGCAGAATAAACAATATTCGAGATCAAATTATGATTCGGCACAAGCTCCGCTTTCTTCAAGTCCAGCAATACAATGTCCGCAAGTTTTCCTGTCGCGATTACGCCCGAATTCAACCGAAACATCTTTGCTGCGTTTACTGTTGCAAGTTTAAAAGCTTCGTTTGCCGGCATGCTTGTCGGGTCACCGGAAAACGCTTTATGCAGCAATGACGCTATCTTCATCTCCTCAAACATATCGAGGTTGTTGTTAGAAGCGCAGCCATCGGTTCCCAGTGCGATATTAGAGTACAAGCCCAATCGTTTCAGCTCCTCGTATGGCAGCCTACCCGCGGCTAATTTCATATTCGACACAGGATTATGCACTATCTTCACATCATGCTTCTTCAACAACACCAGCTCTTTTCGGTTCATGTGTACACAATGACATGCAATCGTCCTCGAATTCAAAAAATCAATACTATCGAGGAATTCCACAGGTCGCATACCATACCGGTTTATGCAGCCATCTACTTCTTCCGTGGTCTCCGCTAAGTGAATATGAACCAGCAGGTCGTGCTTGTCCGCGAAATCGCGTGTCCAGCAGAGGCTTTCTTCCGAAACCGTGTAGATTGCATGCGGTCCAAGCGCAAAAATAATCCTTTGCGGTACTTTTTTACTCGCTTCGTACAGAGCTTTATTCCGTTTTATCTGCTCTTTTGACTTTGCCGTGTCGAATCCATCAATAAATACTGCGGATAACATTGCTCTTATTCCTGTTTCGGTAACGGCCTTCACACTGCTGCCCCAGTGCCAGTACATGTCATTAAAGAAAGTAGTGCCGGATTTTATCATCTCCAGACATGCAAGTTTCGTACCCCAGTAAACATCCTTCTCCGTCAGTTTCGCCTCTACCGGCCATATCTTCGTCTCCAGCCATTCCTGAAGCGGCATGTCGTCAGCATAGCCACGTAATAATGTCATTGCCGCGTGTGTGTGGGCATTGAAGAGCCCTGGAATTGCCGCCATACCTTTGCCTTCTATCACAAATTCCGTTTCCGGTCTTTCTCTACTACCGGTATAGCTAATTGATTCTATCTTATTGCCCGTAATGTAGATATTCTGCTCTTTTCCTTCCAGCAGCACGTTCTTTATCTGGATTGACATGGTTATCTTATTTGCGTAAGGACATAAAAAATAAAGTGTTCAATACTGAGCCAAGTAAATTATTGGCATAGATTAACACCGGTGATGAATCAACTTTGTTTAACTCAAATAAATCAATTTAATTCGTGTTAATTCGTGTCTTAAATAGAAGAAAGTTATACTTTATTTACAATGGGAAAAGAATTTGCTGCGGTACTATTAGTCTGCCTTTTAGGTATATCTCCTATATGTATCGCGCTTGAAGGACCTCAGACTGCTTCGCTTGCATCGTACGGCACATCTGGGTATTATGTTATTCCCTGTAACAACTTTGACCAGGACTGGACTGGAATTACGCTGGCAAATCATCTGCTTAATATGAACTTGACAATCTTTAGAACAATAGAGAACACGCCGGAATATGCAGCCGGCAGCTTCGTGGTTCCAATAGAAAATCAGCCCCTTTCTCAAAAAAAGGTTAGTTCGTATGTGGAATACTGCACACAAGAGCTTAATGTCACGGTCTCTCATGAATCAAGATCATTTAATTCTTCAAATGGTACAAGTGATCAAGCCACGGATCGGTGTCTTCTACAATAGTAGTGCCAAATGGACGGCAATGTTGCAATTGTGCTTAGAAGAATTGGGGTTTGATATAATGACTATTTCGGCGAATGACATAGAAAACGGTGAACTCGATCAGTTCAACGTGCTTGCCGTGGGTGGTGGGTATCACAAATATAAATCAGACCTTCTGACAGAGATAGGTAAGAGCAATATAAGAAGATTCGTAAATGACGGTGGCGGTTATTTCGGGTCTTGTGGCGGTGCTGCATTTGTTATGAACGTAAGCGGAGGATTGAACATGATAGCAGTAGAACGTCGTGCAATGAGCGACCAACCCGCGGAAATAAACGGGCCGATTGAGATAAAAATATTGGATTATAGCCACCCTATCTGGTACGGGCTAAACAGTCCGAACGTATCGTTACCACCGTGGTATGGCAGTGCGTTCAAAGTTCAGAATGATTCGGTTACTGTATTGGGCACCTATGGAAACCCTGTTCCGGGATTCCATAACTACGACATCAACACCTATGATGTTAATAGATACATGCCTGAAGAGTGGCACAACTTCGAGGCTGCGTTTGGTAAAGTACTGGACCCGAAATACTTGATAGACGCACCAGCAATCGTGGAATCGGATTACGGACAGGGCAAGGTGCTTATCGCATACCCACATCCTGACACGCCCGGAGGTCCCGCACAATATTATACTGTCTTAGCAAACATGATCTTTTATTTATCCCGAGAAAAACCCGTCTCTGAGCCCACATATTCTACTTGTACTCCTGCTACGGTGGAAGAGCTAAAAGTCAAGGTTCAAGACTATATCCGGCATTATCAGTGCTACAAGAGCATCACAGAGGACATCAACACTTTTGGCATTTATAATCGTGCCTGGACGCAAACAGCAAAATGGAACATATGCCGTGCGAAATCATCGCCGTTCCCCGCACACTTCGGCATGCAAGCACTTATCGAAGAGAACTTGAGATATTTGAACGAGACATATGCAGTGCTTGATGAGATAGAAAGAGCAAAATACATCTCGCCCGATGCGCAATCACGTATAAATCAGCTCCTGTGCTATCTTACGGAACTGGAGATCAGCAGCCAACTAACCGAAGTTGACTCACGTTTACCTGATTTTGCCACAGATTACAATAAACTTATCTTGTACTGGCGTGAACTGGAGATCCTTAGGGGATTGGGTGATGACGTTCCTGAAAATGTCACATCGAACGTTACAAATGAGTACAACAATCTAAAGAACTCACTAATAGGACGTTGGCCCACGTATTCGCATTCATATAATGCACTTCTTGAACCTTTGGACCTGATGTACTACCGTCTTTCCAATATGAACTACAAGGTACAAGAAGCAGAACGAGGGCTTGAATATTCAACGTGTACGAGGCAAAATACGTTTAGTTTAATACTCACTGATTTTCGTATAAAATACACTGAAATTACGGGGACGATCCGAGAGTTTATTCTTGCACCGGCAGAGACGGTCTCACCAACCAAAACATCAGCAACAAGAATATGAGGCATAGTGAATAGAGTAAAGTAACTAATGAAACAGTGAAACTTACATTCCTGTTAGTGTTCTCTCGTGAAACTCTGTGTAATCTTGTCTGCTAAACAAGTACAAATAATCGACTTCATATACGATTAAAGACATCAAGTGCGTATTTTGCTAAAATCTGGGTAATCTGGTCAATATGTGTAATCTGCAGGTAACTAATGAGCACATAACCCAGAGCAATCGCAAAAACACCGCCGAATAACGTGGCTAAGATATTCACATGGTGTTTATTCAGGTTCAGTGGCTTCCGGTCTTCAACTGTTGCGCCGAAGATACTGTCGGCGATACAACCTATGAACCCGGCTAAGGTGCATATCAAAAGGAATAGCTGCGGTTCTATGGCTAACCTGAATGTGAGACAAGCGATGGAGACTAAGCCGGAACCAAGCATTGCGGCTACAAGACCATTAAAACTAACGCCACCGTTTGTGCCCACCGGGACCTTTTTCAGGGTGGTGATCAGCCTCGGTTTTCCTCGTGCCTGACCGATTTCCGTTGAAAATGTATCGGAACATGCGGTTGCAACAGCACCGGAGAACCCGAGCAAGAAAATAGTATTGTGATAGTTAGCATATAATATCGCGAATATCAGAGGTGACAAGCCGTTCCCAAACACGTTTTTTAAGTCGCGTCTGCCTTTGTTACCTTCGGCAACGCCGAGCAGAGCTTTCGTTTCGTATTTATATTTCGTGACTAAGTTCCCGAAGAAGAAGAAGGTTATTAGTGCAAATAATCCGGCATAACTATATTCCCGGCCGAGTGTTAACACAATGCCTGCACCGAGCATCAGTGTTCCGAAAAATGCGGCAGTGTTTATTTTCCGCCTTACGTACGCAATAAACACGAGTAAAAGTGCTACTATCAGTACTATAAGATTGGTTAGCAACGGATACTTGTCAACGAACATGGCAACTTTAAGTTGGGTTTGCGAGTTTAAATCTTTTTGTTTTTCACGCGCTTAAGAAGCAATGCACAGGTAAAAAAGGTAATTGACCCGGATGACACACACAGATACGGTAAAAAAGATACTGGCAATAGGCTATTCCGTCAGGCATATCGTTTGCTCGGGCTGCCGCGCGGGCTATGAAATGTATGCTGCTGACGCTTTTGGCGATCTGGATACGCGGCGATGCGCATGCCGCTATTTCCCGTTAGATCCGCTTCAGCTTCACACCGATGTCAGACGTCTCGAAGCTGTGATTACTACTATGGACGGTATCTTTATCGGCTCGGGTTTAGAGAGTGCGGATTTCGGATTCTT
>DAOUUS010000186.1 GCA_030668065.1 Candidatus Methanophagales archaeon | reverse complement strand
CTCGTTTCCTATTTTTAATAATAAAACAAAATGTTTTTATGTGTTTAATAACCTTACTCCATACATGTCGGTAGTCTATACGATAGGGGTGAAGGAAAAAACATGGAAAAGAAGAGCGGTATAGTAGGCTTTACGGGAACTTTTAGAGGACTTGCGGCGGACGTAAACGAAGGGTCTAAGGTAGTATTCGCAGGCTCGATAGCCGTCTGTGCACCGTTTATTGAATTACTTGCGTACACGGTGAGAGACAGAGGTTTTGAGATGCTGTACGCACCGAAAGCGGTTGCCAGTGAAGCGAGGAAGATAAAGGAGATAAAAGGCGTAGGATATAGTGTCGTGGATGAAAAAGGCGACCCCAATGGTGCTGATGCTATAGTCGTGCTTGGTGGGTTAGCGATGCCAAAGTTCGGAGCCACACCCGCAGAGGTAAACAGTATGATTGAGAATATATCGGGTGGTAAGACACCGAAAATCATTGGTGTCGGGTTCATGAACATATTTGAGAAGGCGGGCTGGGATAAGAAGATAAAATTCGATTCGATGATGGATACTACCATGGAGACCGTAATCAAATAGATAGCAGGAGAATTATTTATTTTTTACCTTTTTATTTTTTATTTTTTGTTTTGCCATGCCCTAAAAAGAACACAGAGACCAACAAAGAATAAAATTTGATAATCGGACGCAGATGCACGCAGATAACCCGGATTTTTAATATACGGAATTGACGGATGCGATTATTAGAATCTTCTATCGAGTTTATAATAAATTGGGTTAAGGAGTTCTGGAACAGGTTTATGAGAATGCAATTTAGTAGATTTTGGCGCTAAACCGGAAGTTAAACGTAAGGCAGTTGATTTTCTGCGTAAATCTGCGTAAATCCGTGTGATCTGCGTCCTAAATAGGTAGATGTTATACTTTCGATACACCAGAAAACAATCACGCCATAAATATAATAACATGCACCGACCGGGACTCGAACCCGAGTTAGAGGCTTTTTGCCCGCGCTCTTCGCACTTCCATTCGTCACCAGCACATATCCTTTGACGAAAGAAAGGTCGCGGTTGGCAAGCCCCTGTGATACCACTACACTACCGGCGCAACATTTTCCATAGTTTACTATTACACATAGATATAATATTTCTTTTTCTACTCTATTTTAAATTCTTCCCCAATCTTTGGCGATATTGCATCGCATTCGAAATTGTCCTTCACCCACTCAGCGAATTCCGCTGTATGTTCGCCATGCACAGGGAATATAAGCTCAGTCCCGTTACTACAAAACCGTGACACCAGTTCCTTCAGTTCGGTATCCCCGGCATGTGCAGAGAAATCATATTGCTCCACTTCTGTATGCACTTTCACCACCTCGCCGTTTGTCTCCACACAGCCCTCCTCTAGCAATCTCCGTCCATTCGTGCCCTCTATCTGGTACCCCGTGAGCAGCACTTTACTCTTTGGATCGTCATATAACTTCTTTAGATAATATAGCACTGGCCCGCCGTTGAGCATTCCCGCGGTGGTTACAACCACGGAAGGCTGCGCAAGTACTTTTTTGCGTTTCTTCGCATTTACAAACACAGCGTCATTAAATGCGTTATTTAACTCATCCGCATCCCTTAAGAAACGGGGATGATTCTTAAACGTACGAAAAGCACTCAAACCCATTCCATCTACATACGGTGTGAGCCCATACGAATGCAGGATCATTACTACCTCCTGAGTCCTACCTACAGCGAAACAGGGCACGATAGCGCTACCACCCGAATTTAGCGTCTCTTTTATGGAATCTATGAACTCACGCTCCTGCTCCTTCCGATCTTGATGATTTCGCCCATAATAAGTGCTCTCGACAAGCAAAATGTCAGAAGAAGGATATTCTTCAAGTGCTGCGCTTTCCATTAATCGTGTATCGCCCATTTTTAGGTCGCCCGTGTAAAGTAAACTTATATCCTCACTCTCCTTTTTCAGATGCACCGCAGCACTACCGGGTATATGACCGGCATTAAACAATTCAAACTCGTAATCCGCACCATAATCCGAGCTGTTCAAAGCAATCCGCTCGCCATAGTCCACATAACGTGTTTGCGCAACCATTTTTTTGATGTCTTCTTCGCCAAAGAAACAAAAACCTTGATCTCTACCCACCTTTATCGTATCTCTACTCATGAGCTGCGTTAAATCGCCTGTTACTGATGTTAGATACACATCTGGCGCTGAGTTGTCATTGCTCGACATCAAACTGGGAACCATGCCTGAATGGTCAAGATGGGCATGAGACACAATCACGGATTTTGGCGATATTTTCCCCACCGGGATCTCAGGAGGGTCAGATGGCCTAAGCCCATAATCTAAGACTATCTTCTCATCTATCAATATTGCAGAACGCCCTATCTCTTCGCAACCTCCGAGGAACTTTATTTTCATACTATTCTGCTGCCTCTATTCCTAGCACTGGCGTTGTGCTTCCTAGCCATTTCGTCTTGGTTATCTCGACCCGTCTCAACGGATATATCTTCTTCGCTACCTTATAGATGTCAGACGACAACTTACCAAGTATTATCTCCTGTACATATTTACTTAATTCCAAGCTATCGGCTCTCTCTTTAATTATCTCTTCCACAATCCGCCGGATTTGCTTCACCTGCGCGGCACTTGCCTTTTTTAACGTAAAACAAGACGATTTTACACAAATTGTCGCGCCATCTTTTGTCACAACATTAATGTTAGAATCCACTTTTGAAATCCCCTTCCGCGCTAAACTTCTGAGATAGCCACCATCTACCGTATGCCCTACAAATTTTGTATGCGCTGTACTGTGATCTACCTCATTTATCTCCATCTGTAACTTCAAATTGGAATTCTTTATCATCTTACCCGTAAGATCTCCTAAGGTCATCTCTACCCGCCTGCCTATTAACTTAGCTGGATCGTCAGCCACCGTATTCGCCGCCGTCACATCCCCAAACATCTTCGGGGCCAACACCGTGTACCATCTTTTCGCCTTCCACTTATCTTTCTGTCTCTTCCTCAATAGTCCTTTTCACACTCCTCTCTATTATAACTTTACTTACTATTGCTATAAGTAAGCGTATCACATAAAAACTCATCCTCACCTACTCTGAAGATAATTTAAAACAGACTCAAATATCAGTTTTCCATCTCCGTCTAATCCACCATCTCCTTCCCCTCCTTCTTGCCGCCGCGTCTTCGCCGCCCTCAACCACTCGTGGCCAAGGTGCGCATAAAAAGCCCGTTCCGGGTGTGGCATCAAGCCCAATATAGTCCCTTCAGGATTACATATCCCCGCGATATTGTAGGAAGCGCCATTGGGATTCCAGGGGTAAGGCGCGTAATTGCCCTCCGGGTCAACATAACGGAAGACAATCTGGTCGTTATCATCAAGAAGTTGTATATATTTCGCCCTCTTCTCGTCCGATATGAAAAAGTTACCCTCGGCATGTGCAGACGGGATGTTCATGATTCTGCCCTTTTCTATTCCGCGCGTGAAGATACACTTGCCACGGCTTTCATGCTTTATAAGTGTCGGGCGGCATTCAAAACGTGCGGAATCGTTCGTTGTCAGTGCCGCCTGCTGTATTTCTTTATCATTCGACTTATCATCGCCGAATCCCGGGAGTAGCCCCATTTCCACCAATACCTGAAAACCATTGCATATCCCCAATATTAGATTGCCATTCGCTATAAAATCTGCTATTTCGTCTCCTAAACTACCCTGTAACCTCGCAGCAAATATCGCTCCCGCCCGTATATAATCACCCGACGAGAAACCGCCCGGTATCACCAACAAATCATAATCCTTTAATTTCCTCTTCTCGCGTTCACTCACAGCGCCTATCAATTGCTTTAGATGCACTATCTCAGCAAATGCACCCAACCTCGTAAAAGCATAGAAAGTCTCGAGTTCACAGTTTGTGCCTTCTATCCTCAGAATGCCTATCTTTGATGTCATCATGTATTTCTAAGACGCTAATATCTTAAGCTTTTTGTATATCTGG
>DAOUUS010000285.1 GCA_030668065.1 Candidatus Methanophagales archaeon | reverse complement strand
GGAAAAGAGAAATAAAAAAGCTCTTTAGCTGTTGATACGGACTTCACGGTACTGCGGAGAAGGGGGAATACTTTCTTTTCGACGAAATAAAATGCCAATACCGCCATCCCAATCGCTGCGAGAACCCAGCCCACGGCTGCCCCAATAACGCCATACCCCAGCAGGATAAGGCTAACTATCGCGATTAATTTAACCGTGTCCTTGAGTATATACATAGTATAAACGTGATATTGTATCTGCTGAAAAGCAATGGAAACAGAATTGAAAATAGTTGTTAATGTCCAGAACGGAATACCAATCGCAAAGATCATCAAAACCTGTGTTAAATCGTTTTCATGAAAAATATGTATGGAAATCCAGCCGGCACCAAAAAAAAAGAGAATCATGAAAAGTAAACTCATAGGCACTGTTACTTTCAGCGCGGCAATGACGGTTCCTTTTATCCGGGCTTCATCTTCCTTTCCCCTGTAATATGCAATATATCTCTGCATACCGGAGTTGAAACCCATTAACGAAAGTGTGGTCGCAATCATCATCGCAGCAAAACCGAGCGAGATCAGGCCATAATCATCAGGACCAAGCAGACGTGCAATTACCATCCGTGATAGATAGCCGACTACGGTGCCGAACATAGCACCTGCAAAGCCGATTCCTGTGCCCTTTGCAATCGTCCTGAGCGATTCGTTCAGATATTCTTCGTTTTGCATAGTCAGCACCTTTTACTTTTTAATCTTCTCATGTATTCTCTTTAGCTTTACTCTTACTCTTTTCTTGATGCTGTATCGGTATTCATGGACCTCTATTGCTACCCATCACCCCGTCTTCTTAACTCTCATCATATTCTTCTCTCTACCACCGTCAGAACAAACACCTGTTTTTTTATTTTGGGACATCGGCATTTAAAGGTTTACAGAATCTAATGATTTCAAATCGTATTTACATTGCAACATTTGTTGAATGGACTACCCTGAAGCTACTAATACTAACCGTGCCAGTTGGATTAGATATTCAGGAACTGACCGAAGTAAAAGCATGGGTTATTGCGAATGCCGCCGGAACTCAAGACTTCTGAGAATGTAGCCACTTGCGGTCGTTAAGGTCAGAATACTCAGGAATACCAACTGTAAGAGTTTAGTCCAAGAAGGTTTAAGCCTATCGGGAATGCTCCGGAATATCAGAGTCCTTACGAACTCGCTTTCTTCCGTGATCGAATAGCCCTGCTCTTTCATCATCCGTTTTGAGTACCCCTGCCAGAACGCTCGTTTCAAAAGGAATCGCAGTCTCAACCGCTCTGGAAAAACCTTATGATACACAATCGCAGCCGGATTGTAAATAACACCTTTTCCAAACTTTTCCCTCATCCTTGCGCATAATTCTGTCTCTTCGCCTTGCAAAAGCCCCGTCCCTTTCACGCCCATCTCGCTTTTGAAGCCGCCCAATGCTTTCAAGACATCCGCGTTAAAGCTGATATTAGAGCCGAATGTGTTTCTAACTTCTGTTACCACTTCGGGGAAGCCCTTATGTGTAGCGCCAATCAACCAGTAATACTCCTCCGGCAGGATTTTCGGCTCTTTTGAGACCCATTTCGGCACCAATTTACCGCCCGCGGCAATCGCACCTTTATCGCTATACATCCGCGCTATCTCTTCTAACCAGTTATCCGCGGCAACCGCATCGTCATCGAAGAATGCAACAACATCGCCATTTGCCTCTTTTATGCCTCTGTTCCTGCTCTCAGAAAGTCCTAAGTTCTTGTCGTTTAGTATAATTTTATCTATGCTTTTGTATTCGGTTTTAATCTTCGCATACAATTCCGCGTTGCCATCCACAACCACTATTAGCTCTGTATTGTCGTAGTTCTGGGCTAAAAGGCTATTTATTGCTTCCGCGAAATCCGGGTAGCGGTTAGTTTGATATGTGCAGATTATGATAGATATTTGCATATTAGCTCTTTTCCTATGTTTAAATTAGTATGTATAAAAAAGAGAGATACTGTTATTTATGTTAAACAAGAGGAAACACTAAAGGAGAAGGTAAAAGGGGAAAGATAATAATGGAGCGAAAGAGTATAAACCTGAAAAGCATAGAAAAAACATCTTTGATCTATGGTACTATATTAGCTTTGCTATTTGCATTAGCGCTTTATATCAGATCGTTACCGCATAACAGTGTTTTTAATGGCACGTTCGTGCGGTTCGGAGGTAACGACCCGTGGTACACCATGCGGCTCGTGGAAAACACATTGTATAACTTCCCGCATCGTATCTACTTCGATCCCCTCACGTATTACCCGCATGGTACACACGTGCCTTTTGCACCACTTTTCGATTATCTGCTTGCGGTTATCAT
>DAOUUS010000018.1 GCA_030668065.1 Candidatus Methanophagales archaeon | reverse complement strand
TTTTTGGCTCAGAAGGGTTTTGATCAGGATAATTGGCCGGTCAAGTTCCGGGAGGTCGTGGGGGAGTTGCCGGAGGTGTTCCGGTTTTTGTAAACAAACCTTTCTTTTGAAAAGAAAGCTTTACCAAAGAAACAAAGATTGAACAGAAGCAGTTATCCTTGAGAAAGAAATAGACTGAAATAGACTTAGGGAACTCACAACGAATATTTTATTTTAAATCCTATTGAAATCAATTAAATTTGAACATGGCCAAAACAATAACGGTAAGGGATGAGGTATATGAGAAACTTCGCATGCTGAAAGGGGATGCGCCGCTCAGTGATTTTATTGAAAGATTGGTTGAAGGCGGGAAAGGAATCGAAGTGCTTAAAAAGATTAGAGAAAACATTGAGCTAAGCAGTGAAGAAAAAGTTTCCTCTTGGCAAAAGTATTTAAAAGCATTTGGTTTTTAATAGTAAGTATAGTGCTATACTCATAAAGTAAGGCAAAAGCGAGAGGAAAGAAGATATGATTGAAGTAACTGAAAAGACATGGCCAGAACCAGGAAAAATCAGGTAAGTATTTATGACCGCTTAGAAGAGGGATTTGGGACAGAATATTCACTTGAAAAGAGATGTGCATAAGTGAGGATGAAGTAGCCCAGTGGGAAGAACACCTAATGGACCCTTGGTATGTAGGAAAGTTAAGAAGGTTCCAATCGTTTATTTTTGATATATTTGAAGATCAGAGACTTTTAAGTGATAGGCACTTAATTCGTTATGTGCAACCCCGCCCTGAAGTTAAGAGTATAAAAAGTGTTGTTAGCAAGATTAATACGAAACGCAAAGAAAAACCCGATTATGATTTTGGTTCAATTGAAGATTTGGTAGGTATAAAAGTAGTATGTCCTTACACATCTTGCGCTATGGAAGTTATAGATGAGATGTTTCTCCAGCTCCCTTTCATTGTAAAGCCACGCACAAGTGGTGAAGCTATGAGAACCTCAGATGCAGGGTATCGGGGATGGCATTTTGTTGCCGAACCTAGCCCTGAGCTTATCACTGTAATGCCTTTTCTTATGGGTGCAAAATGTGAGATACAGATAAAAACGATGATCCAAGAGGCATGGGATGCACAAACTCATGATGTTACTTATAAGCATGAAGAGCCGATTGATGTGGAGCTGGTATCGGCACTAAAAAATCAAAGTGCAAGTCTGGCCGCTCATGATGATCAAAGCGAAACCATTCGGTCAATGATTCAAAAATTAGAAGAGGAAGAAAAAGAACATAGATGCATAGCAGCAGCAACTTACCTATACTTATCCATCTCATCGGGTATTTTTGACTGTTTTCGAGAGTACTGTAATTTAGATTTGGAACTTGAGCGGGCTGAGATTTTTCCTCTTTCCCGTACCAATATGGCCAGGGTTAATGGTTTCATTAACTGTTACATGAGAGAGAAGCACGTGAATAAAGATTTAATTAAGTTTGTGGGTTATGTCGCTCTAAAACAGGGAACGATAGCACAAGAACGGATGGCTCTTGCATTAGCTCGAGAATTTTTAACTACGAACCCTCAAAACCCTACGGCAGAAGATGCCATAGCAGGATTTTATTGGGCACTTAGTCGCTTTGAAGAGGCAATCAAACATGGAAATGCTGCAGTAAAAAATGCGAAACGTATTGGGGATAATGTATCACATTACCAAGACAATTGTTGTTACTGGGTGGCCGATGCGGTGCTTGCGAAAAGAGCGGTTAAAGAAGACGTTAAAACGCAGGCATTTGAGTGTAGTGACCAGTTATCTCATGACCATCCTGATGATCCTAAATATTTGGATACCGCAGCATTTGTTAAGATAGTATTGGGACCAACAGTCGAGGATGTCAAAAGTGGAATGAAATTACTGATAAGAGCCAGGGATTTAGCAATAAGTACTCATGATGAAAATACTCTAAAAATATTTCATGTCTTCAACGAACGTCATGAAAAGCTTGCAAAAGCTCGACTAGCAAAAGAAGAGCAGTGATAGCAATAAGGAAAAACATACTAACGGAACCCGAGCTGAAAAACGCGATACACTCGTACGACATAATTGGCGACATAATCGTAATACGGCTCCACCCTGAATTGGAACCGGAGAAGGAACGAATCGCAGAAGCGTTCCATGCGTTTTATCCAAAAGCGAGAACCATCGTAGCCGTTCCGCTTCACTCACATACCGAGGAGTTATACCGAACAAGAGCTCTGGACGTGATATGGGGCGCTGCTAAGCTGGAGACCACGCATAGAGAGTACGGGTGCATCTTCAAAGTGGACCTCGAGCACGTGTTCTTCTCGCCACGACTCTCTTACGAACGGCAGAGAGTAGCCCAAAAAGTCGCGCCGGGCGATACGATAATAAACATGTTTTCCGGTGTGGGCTGTTTCTCCATTCTCATAGCGAAGACACAACCACAAACAACGATTTATTCTATTGACGTGAACCCGTATGCGTATGAATATATGCGGGAGAATGTAGCATTGAACAAGGTGGAAGGGCAGGTGATACCGATTTTAGGCGATGCACGAACAGAATTAGATAAGTTAGAAGGTGTTGCGGATCGTGTTCTGATGCCGTTGCCCGAAGATGCGTATTCGTTCTTGCCCGCAGCGGTAAAGGCGTTGAAGACGAAAAAGGAATGTATGATACATTTTTATGCCGTTTCCACGGGGAGCAGGGCTGACAATTTGTTTGATACGCCTTTTGAACGTGTGAAAGACATTATATCCTGCGAGGATTCGTTGAGACTAGAAGTGGAGGAAAAGCGGATTGTGCGTTCGGTGGGTCCACGGAAATATCACGTGGTTTTGGATTTGCGAATAGCTTTTGTTTAGCCAACGAATCGGGATTGTGTATCTTCCTAAAATGAAACGTTCAGAGAAAAGGAGGTTACTGTTCTTCAGGTAAAACATGTCCGCATTTAACAGCCAAACCCACAGACATGAGAAAGTTTTTATTCACCTTTGTAATCCTCAAAGGTATTCACAAGCTGCTCAAACGAAGACAGACGGTATTTGTGGACGCTTTCCTCATCCACAAAAACAAAATCGAATACAGCATCTTTTTGCGATTGGTTAATATCTTCGCACCACTGTTTTAAACGGTTCATCTTTAATGGGACATCCGGATCTTCCTGTCCCTTGGTTTCTATAATGTAAATCTCATTTTCAGATTTTTTAACGATAAAATCAGGATAGTAATTTGTGATGTCACCATCTGCATTCACGTAGTCGATACGGAAATTCACGGCCATATAATTTTTAACGTATGAAATGACATCATCACAACCTTCAAGAAAAGAGGCAAACTCTAGCTCAAGTTGGCTGTCGCCGATTATTTTATTGAATACACTTTTTTTAGGAATTATATATCCTTGTTCCCCAGCAACAAAAGGCCTCGTCTTGCGCAATTTGATATAGTCTTTTATTTCCGCGTCACCTTTATCCTGCACCGTCAGCTCATTTATCATTTTCTTGAACGTTTCTACAACGGTCCTTGTTGCTTCCAGTTCAGAGAGATTTCTTAACGTGTTCAAATCATCAATCTCAATTTCCCTATCAAACAGGAACTTTTGAATGAATTCCTTAACCTTACCGTATAAAACATCATAACCACTGACCAGTCTAAGGTCTTTCATAATGATCTGAGTGAAGTATCCAATAACACTCCGGTAGTCCGTAACAGCGCCTGATTCAAGTATTGTCGTGTGCGTAACTTCGCCTGTAGTTATATCTTTGAAAACAATCTCTCGCTTTTCTTCTTCGGAAAAACGTTTGTATTCAACTTTCTTGTTCCCAAATGCGCCCGGATTCAGGTCTTCAAGATTCTTATAATTCCTGAATATACGGGGAGTCAGCACAGGCAGCCTGATATCCAGCTCATCGAGATCTTTTTTCGTGTTTTCATTGTCCACTTCAACGATAAGAGGTGTTTTGGGCTTTGCACCCTCGCCCATTGGCTTGCGCTCAAGCTCAACGCCCTCGTTCTGTATGGATTCAACAAAATCCATAAAGGCATCTGTCCCTACCACGCTGACATATTCCTCCGTGCCAGACCCAGGATACATGCAACGAATACCCCTACCCAAAGTCTGTTCAGGCAGAATATTGCTCTTGGATGAATACGCCCTTAAACCCACAATAGTGGTTACATTCCTGACGTCCCATCCTTCCTTCAGCATCATAACAGATACAATAGCCTTGTAAGGGCTGTCCCAGCCGTCGATTTCATTGGCTTGCTTTCTCAGTTTTTCAAGCTCTTCTTTATTCTTGCTCGTGCCTGCCTCAGAAATCGCACCATTGTTCTTGGTGTGGATCACCAGAACGGAATCTTTAAGTTCCGGGAAATTATCAGCAAGATACTCCGCCACTTCATCACAGTTTTTTGTGTCATCAGTCATGACAAACAGAATCGCTTTTTTTTCCAATTTTTCATGTTCAGTATATGCTTTACGCCACTCTTCAACTCCCAGATTGAGATAGTCCGCATACCTTTCCGCAAAAATGGCACTTTGACGCTCGCCCAGTTTTGCCCGGCTGGCAGAATCCGGCAATACCGGATGTTTTACCACATTTTGTGTTATGGCTTCCACCAGCGGATAGTCAGAAACGGTCTGCACAAAGATGGCGCCGTTGTTGTGCTTAGGGGTTGCCGTTAAATCCACCTGCAGGGACAGAAAATGGTCTTTCTGCTTGAGCCGATTGTGAATGTCTGCAATGGATTTGAACCACTCCAGACTTTTCTCATGGATATGGTGGGCTTCATCATTGATCACCACCAGTTCGTCAATCTCCCGGACAATACCTCCCAAATCCACTGTGGAGTCTGTAGTCTTGCCCGTGGGACGTTTGCCGAGGAAGTAATCCATTAGGTCATCATCGTCGAAGCTCGGCTCTACATCGTGACTTGCATACACACGGTGGATATTGGTCAGAAAGATATTCCCGGTCTTGCGGGTGATGTTGACCTCATCCTGAATGTGCAGGGTCAACTGAAAATCATCCTGCCAGTTCTGCCCTTCATAGCCATTGTCTGGCAGCACAGGATCTTTAGAAAAGATTCGTAAACCGTTAAAGTCCGTTCGGAGCCGATCCAGCACAATAATATTTGGGGTGATTATCAAAAAATTACGTGCCAACTCTGAATCAGGCTCATAGAGTTTATGGTAATAACACCATGCCAATACCAGGCCAATCACCTTGGTCTTACCGCTGCCGGTTGCCATTTTTATTACAAATCGCCGCCAATCTTCATCAAACATCCCGGCAGATACTGCTTCCGACGAATCGTAGCGCAGTAGGTCGTATTTATCCTTTATGCGAACCACGTCATAGAGATAAATGACCGTCTCCACCGCTTCACGCTGTGCGAAATAATAAAGAAACGGGGCGGTCGTTCCATCCGCTTTGGGCATCAGATGTTCTGTCTTGAACCACCAGTTAAGGAGTGCTTTGCTTGTGTCACTTGCCCCATCATAGCCGCTGTCCCGCCAGTCTTTGACTTTTTCCCGCAGCGCATTCACCAGAGGCGGCAGCAGTTTGTCATAGCTTGATTCCCTGAGCGCCTCATCAGCAGGAAACCAGCGGATGTCCGGGTTCAATATGCTGTACGGCGATTTTGGAAAGTCAGGATGTATCGCCATTAATGACCCTCCTCGCTCTGGAAACCCTCACCCATCTGGGCGAGAATAATATCTCTGATTCTACATGCTATTTCATACGCCTCTTCGGCTTCTTCCTTTGAAGGAATATAGGAATCGTCAGGATAACGCATTTCAACAGCGTAAGGTGTCAATATCTCCGCATCCCTCTGTATTGACAAAAAACTATTATCCACCTGCAAACACTTTACTACGAGATCGGATAAGTTATGCGACCACGGGAACGGTATATCATGATGAACTAAAAAAGCTTTTAGGTATTTTTCCACTGCTTGCTGACAGTGAAAGCATACCGTGTCATAAGGACAGTTCTCGTCCCGGGCAGCGAGAACAAGTTCTGCATTTTTTAAGTCGTTGTCGGCTTTTCTGATCCATGCCCGGATATAGTCGTTTACCCTATCGTTCATAGAGAACCTCCCCTTCCTTGAGGACTTCGTTGACAAAAGTGTGTTTGACACCGCACCAACGCTCAATATCTGCGTGTGTGTAAAAAAGTATATCTTTTGGCGTTTCCACTTCAGACAGCTTTATCCGAACATCCAGCCCCCGCCTATACCGCGGCAGGTCATTTTCCCGATCGGATATGACAAGTATATCAATATCACTCTGTTCATCAAAATCACCCCTCGCGTATGAGCCGAACAGAACGATCTTGTCAGGATGGTAGTTTTCCACGATGATTTCTTTGATTCTGTTAATCTCTTCCGTTGGTTCCATCATACGCTCACCTCAACGATCTTCATTATTTTTCACCTTTTGATTAGTCCCATCAATTAAAAAGTCCACCCCTCTTGTTCCATAAAACCTTCCAGATTGGTGCTTTGAACAGAAAAGTATTTGCAGACATTGGGGATTTTTGCGGCATTTTCTCTGAATACTTCGGTGGTAACTACCTGACAATTAAGTACTTTAGCGCGGGCTATTACAAAGGGATCAGCTACTGGCTTGCCCTGAAGCCTTTCTTTTCTGCGAATCATTGCTTGAAAATGCTGTACTTGGAAAATCTCACGTACAAACTGGAATTCTTCAATTGTTGGTTGCGAGAATATTTTATCTTTTTCCTCTTTTGCCCAACTTGTCAGCATATCTTTACGAGAGTTTATTTCATTATAAACCTCCCTGACTGAAATAAGCTCTTCTTCTAAAACAAGATTATGAAACTTTTCCCACAATGTAGGAAACCTTGACGGATAATAATGCCTGAAGAGATCAATAAGAGGGCCACTGTCAAAAACGTATTTCATAACATTATCTCCCTCTTAACAAATAATCTTCAAATTTGAGCACATTAGCTTCCTTTATTCCAAGATAATCAGACAGTTGCGATTTCGATATAACGCCTTGATAATACTTACTGAACGCTGCTTCAATATAGCGGTCTCCCAGATATGCTTTTTGTGTCTTATAATAATCGCCACCGGAACTTGATTTTTTATGTCTTGATGTTTCAGTTTCCCACTCTCGTACTTTTGATTCGTAAAATGCCTGACCTACATATCCCAGATCAAGACATTTGCGCAGGATAACTTCACGACTAACGCTATATTTCTTGGCTATTCCAGACAGCAGATTGTCATCTATACTCTTATTGCGTAAGCATTTTTGCACATCTTCCGAGGGAACCAGAAATTCTCCCGCAAATCTATTACAAAAAACTTCAATACGCTTATTGCTCCCACTCATCCTCTGGACAAATTCATCATGCCTTAAATCAACCCCACCTGTCCTGAACAACAGATGTGCCAGCTCATGAAAAAGCGTAAATATCTGACGGCTTTTTACTTGACTGTTATTGATATAGATGATTGGAAAATCAATATCATACAGACAGAACCCTGAGAATTCATCATCTTCGAAAGCATCCTTAAAGATAAAAATCCCATGTTCTTCAAGCAGATTACGCCAATATTTAAACGCATCTTCATTTGATTTTAGTGCATACTGTTCATTGAGGCTGACACCTAAATATTTCCGCACCTCTTTCGTTACATCAGAAACAGAATCAGAACTCTTTATTTCAAAATCAATATATATCTTCTTTCTTGCTGGATTCGCATAGTCATACAATTCTCTAAGATTCTCCCGAAACGCCATTGCCTTACGAATCAGATAGAGCAATTTAGGTCTTAAGAGGTCAATTTCTTCCTGAGGCAATGTACGAAATGACTGCCCTGGAGTTTCTTCTTCCGGTGGTTCGGGAAAGAAAAATAGAGCCAAAGGTCGTTTGAATATTTTGTAGGCAAGTTTTTCCAGTTGAGGATAAGACGGACTTGCATTTCCATCTTCCCAGTCTTGGACCACTTTGACCGTGACATGTTTACGATTGATTTTGTCTACAACATCTTCTATGCTGTATCCAGCCGTTTCCCTTGCCCACCGTAAAATAGTAGGATTCACAGGAATGTATTCACTCATACGCTCACCTCAACAATCTTCATCGTGTCATTGCCGAAGATGTCAACCACTTTTGCTGCTATCTTGTACCTTCCAGGTTCACATTCATGAAACGGCGTTTTTAGTTTCAGATTCCGGTCTTTTTTGGTACGGAAGCTCTGCCATTCGTTTTCAAAGATAAAATCACCGGTCCAGTATTCTTCTATTTCACAGGTTTCCTCGTTTTTGATGGCAACAATCTCCCGCTTACTTTCAAAGTCAAAGTCCACACTCCAGTAATCTATCCAGTCGGTCCAGTGCTTTGTTAATACTTCACGAGTGATGATGCCTTTTTTATCCTTGCTGACTTTAACAATCTGCCCCTGTTCCACAACAATCTTATTTTTGCCATCTTTCAGGCTTTCGGCGGCATGGCCGATTGTGTCCTGCGAATAGAACACGGAAAAGTCAGTCAGTTCAACAGCAATGGCGTTTTTCTTTACGTGCGGCTTGACCTCAATGTAGGAGACATCATGGAACACCACCTGGTTCTTTTCCACTGCCCGCTTGTCAAAGACTTCGGCGGGGATGTATTTCATGGCAAGGTCAATGCCTTTGGTTTTTGCATCGTCAAGAATGTTTGGAAAGAGACCCATCTCAAACTCAAAGCCGAGAATGTCAGCGCGTGAGATGCGCTTCTCGCGGCACTCCAGAATTACTTCTTCTACAAACAGCCGCGTAACAGGCAGATTCACCGGACCCACCGCAACCATACGCCCCGCCTTTTTGGCGTGGAATGTTTTGAAGTTTTCTACTGCTTGGGCACGATATGCGTGAAGGATGAGTTCAACAAAATCCTTCTCTTTAGCTTCAAGCTGTTTCTGTTTTTCTTCTTCCCGTAGATTTGGGTTTACGCCGATATAGTGCTGGCGTTCGTATTTGCCGAGGTTCAGGATTTCAAAAGCACGCCAGTCTTTCTTATCTTTCTTTAATTGTCGCTGCACACCGATCATCCGCTTGCGGGTGGTGTGGATGGCGAATTTGCCGAGGTCGGAGGCGATCCATTTTCTGCCAAGTTTTTCCGCTACGGCGGCAGTGGTGCCAGAGCCACAGAAGAAGTCGGCTACGAGGTCGCCTTCGTTGGAAGATGCTTTGATGATGCGTTCGAGAAGGGCTTCGGGTTTTTGGGTGGGGTAGTCTTGGGATTCTTTTGTTGTCCCATAGCCGCGAAGCTGTGAAATATTTGACCAGACATCGGAAGTTAAGACGCCTTTGCTTTCGTCCAAATATCGAATGTACTTAATCGTTTTATCAGTAATGTATAATCTGCCTTGCGCATCGAGTTCTTTCATTTTGTCCAATGAATATCGCCAACCCTTCGAAGGTGGTTTTACCCCTTTGTAATCATACATCATGTTTGGTCGTGGATTTGGGCTCGAACAATTATCGAGGTTGTATCTTCTTCCTGTTTTTGGATCTACATGACGATACCAATTTTTTACTGTTTTTTCTGGGAGCGGTTCATAAGGTGGGTTCCAAATATAGTTTCTCGTCTTTGTGAAAAAAAGAATGTAATCTGTAACAATGCCATATTTGCCTTTCGAGTCGGAGTGTGAATCCGCTCTCTTCCATACAATCTGATTTTTGAAACAAGATGAACCAAAAACCTCATCCAGCACCAGCCGAATATAACTATTCACCCGCCAGTCACAATGCACATAAATACTCCCATCATCAGCCAGCAGATCCCGCATCAAGACCAGCCGCTCATAGATCATGGCGATGAAGGAATCCGCGCCCCTGCCCCATGTGTCGCGGTATACCAGCTCTTCCAGAATGCCCGGCTTTTTGGTGAGGGTGTCGCCACCGATCTCAATATCCATCGAAAAATCCGCGCCCACGTCAAACGGCGGATCAATGTAAATCAGCTTGATGCCGCCCTGTTCTTCAATCTCTTCACGAAGCGGTCCGTTCTTCAGACTAGAAAGAATAAGCTTGTTATCGCCCCAGATCAGCTTGTTAGTCCAGCCAGCAAGCTGCCTTCCACGATCATCGACATCAAACAGGGTCGCTTGTTTATGCCTTTCTCTTGTTTCTTCAGAGCGTGGTTCATCCACCTGTTCAATCACCTGAAACGGCAGCACCACATTGGAAACTTCCGCTGTCTTGCCGTTCCAGACAAGTTCTACTTCTCGGTCATCACCGAACAACAAAAAACGGTACTTGTCCGGCAGCGGCTTTCCCGCTTCAATCAGCTTGATAGCGTCCCGTTTTTCGTTATCCGTTAAGTTCATTCAACACTCCGTTTTCCCTACCAGCCGCCATGCACGTAAGGTATTTCAACAGGGATAAGTTTGTTAATCCTATGATAAAACATTTTCACTTTAATAAAAGTTTTTACTTTGCGGTACCCCACCCAAATATTTAAATCGTCTATTATTAAATTCAAAAGCTATAATGATAGTGACATAAAAAATGAGCATCTTCAACCCACATTTGATTTTACTGCACCCACCAGCGGTGTATGATTTCCGTAAGCAGCCAATAATGTTCGGGCCAATCGCCGATGGCGTACCATCAACGCCTATCTTCGAGATGTATCCGATAGGCTTCTTTTCTATGCTGGAACATCTAGAACGAAACGGCCTGAACGTACGAATAATCAACTTAGCAGCGCGAATGCTCGGCAGCGATAAGTATGACGTAGAGAAAGTGATACGCAAACTAAACCCACGCGCTTTTGGCATTGACCTCCACTGGTTACCACATGCACATGGCAGCCTCGAAGTAGCGAAGATCTGTAAGCGACATCACCCCGACATCCCGGTCATATTCGGTGGTTTCTCGGCTACCTATTTCCACGAGGAGTTGATTCAGTATCCCGAAGTGGATTTTATCTTGAGGGGCGATTCAACCGAAGAGCCGCTTCTGGACCTGATGAACGCTATCACACGCAATGAGCATTCCTTCAGCAGTATCCCGAACCTCGTATGGAAGGACGCTAAAGATGAGGTACATATAAACCCGTTTACACACGTTCCTGCGGTCTTAAATACCGTTTCAAATAATTTCATACCTATATTCAAATCGGCTTTGAAATACCGAGACATCAAGAGTCTCCTGCCGTTTCACGGCTGGTCCGCCCATGAATGGCTGGACTATCCAATCACACCGGTAATAACCTGCCGGGGCTGCGTACACAATTGCATATTCTGCGGGGGCTCCAATAGCGCACTTGCGAGGTATTGCAATCGCAGCAAACCGGCATTCCGTGACCCGGAATTAATTGCCGGCGACATCTTAAGAATTACGAAATACGCGAATGCACCCATATTCATCATCGGCGACCTCCGGCAACCAGGCAAAGAATACGCTTATACCGTCCTGGACACTTTGAAAAAGGTAGAATTCAAGAACCATCTCATCTTTGAGTTGTTCGATACCGTCCCGAAACCCGCTGCATATTTTGAGCGTGTGGCACAGTCAGTTAAGAATTTCAACCTTGAAATATCGCCGGATAGTCATGATGAGCGGATACGGGCGGCAGAGGGGAAACACTACAAAAATCGCGATATTGAGGAGAATATAACGTGCGCTCTGGATTCGGGCTGCAATAGGTTCGACCTGTTCTTTATGATTGGGCTACCATTTCAGACATGCGAATCTGTTATGGAGACTGTTGATTGGTGCGGGTATCTGATGAAGCAATTTGGCAAGCAAGTTGTTCCTTTTATACTTGTTTATTCGCCGTTCCTTGACCCTGGCTGCAGTGCATACGAGAATCCCGAAAAGTTCGGCTATAAGATCCGGTTCAAGTCGCTTGAAGAGCATCGTAGGGCTATGCAGGCACCGAGCTGGAAATACGCACTGAATTACGAGACCGAATGGATGAATCGGGACGAAATCGTGGACTGTACATATCAAGCAGGGCTAAAACTGAACCGACTGAAGGTGAAATACGGGTTGATGGACGAAGAATCGTTCTTGGCTATGGAAAAGAAGATAAAGCTTGCTATTGAGCTTACTAGTGCGATAGATGAGATAATAGAGATAAAGGACGAGCGAGTTAAGCACGCGAAACTGCTGGACCTGAAGCCTAAGTCAGATATGATTCTCAATTCGGTTATAAGTGAGAAAAGGGAGATGGTGTGGCCCGCGGAGAAGAAGCGGTTTGGGGTTCTTCATCTATTGAAGCTGGCAATTGCTGATTGTTTGAAGCGACAGTAAACCTACAAAATCGTGTTTTTCGTTTTACCGTTGATTCCCCAACGCACAAGATACTGACTTTTTTCGTTTTACCCAATATACGGCGCTTCTTCTTCTCGTATCTTCTGCTTTATTGGAATAGTGAAACAAAAAGTAGAGCCTTTTCCCGGTTCGCTTTCCACCCGGATCTCGCCATTATGCGCTTGGATAATACCCTTTGCAATTGCCAACCCCAACCCTGTTCCACCCCGTTTCCGACCCATAGACGAGTCAATTTGCGAGAATGGCTTGAACAATTTCGCTTTGTCCTCTTCAGAAATCCCAACCCCATAATCCGTTATACTAAACAGCACCTTATCACCCTCTCGTTTGCTCCCGATAAGCACCTCAGAACCGTTATCCGAGAATTTTATTGCGTTGTTTATTAAATTACCTATTACTTGTCTTAGTCTTTCACTATCCCCTACTACTGACGGCAGTTCCGCTAAATCCGTCACTATATTTATCTCGCTTTTTTTAGCAAACGGCTCTTGCATTATCATTGCTTCCTTAACTACATCATTGATGCTCATAGCTTCAAATCTCAACTTGATACGGCCCATTTCTATCCGGGAAATGTCCAGAATGTCTTTGATTAGATTATCCAATCGCGTCAGATTCCTTAGTATTAGTTCTACGCTCTCTCTTTGTTTATCGGTCAATC
>DAOUUS010000204.1 GCA_030668065.1 Candidatus Methanophagales archaeon | reverse complement strand
CCGTATGTACAAGATGATAAAATAGTTACTTCACCTAAGAATTGAAAAGGCGAAAAAAAACGAAAAATAGTTTATACTCTGAAACTTAAGATGAACAAAGGAAACGGATAAAGGAGATGAAAAGACATACGCTTTTTACTTTTTCTGATCTCATTCCAGTTGGTTTAAGGCGGATTGCACTATTACAGCATTTTAAAGCTTGTTTTGAGCGAGAAGGATGGTTTGCTAGGTAGCAAAGGACTAAAAAAGGTTAGGAGCGTGTAAATGGCAGAAATAAACCTGAAGCGAGTGGATGAGATAATAGATAGTTATAAAGGCGAAGAAGGGGTTTTAATTCAGTTGTTGCTTGACATACAAAACGAGTTTAACTGGATCTCCCCGGAAGCGATAGCACGAATAAGCGAGCAGATGCGGATTCCGAAAAGTCAGATATACCGAATAGCGAGTTTTTATAAAGCGATGAGTTTGAAGCCGGTCGGTCGCCACATAATCCATGTTTGTCTGGGTACGGCATGTCAGGTACGTGGTGCGCCGAAGATACTGGACCGGATAGAAGAGAACCTGAAGATAAAGGAAGGCGAAACAACGCCAGACATGCGGTTTAGCCTGAAGCGAGTGAATTGTCTCGGTTGTTGTGCAATGGGACCTGTGATATTGGTAGATGGGACTTATCACGGCAAGATTACGTCGGCAATGGTGGAGAGTATTTTAGGACAGTATGAATAAAGGAGGTAAGAAATGCCAAGAATAAGATCAAAAGCTGACTTGAAGGCGCTGAGAAAAACTATTGTAGGACACCGGGACTTGAATAAGCCCTACATCACACTCTGTTCCGGGACGGCATGCCATGCCACGGGTAGTGATGTAGTTGCCGCGGCGATTCAGGAAGAGTTGGAGAAGCAAGGTTTAACGGAAGAGGTAGGCGTCCGGCGGACGGGTTGTCATGGTTTTTGTGAGCGAGGACCTATTATCATCATTTATCCCGAAGAGATCTGTTATCTCAACGTAACGCCCGAAGACGTACCAGAAATTATCGAAAAGACAATAAAAGAGAAACAAATTATTGACCGGTTGCTTTACTTAGATACCGAGACTGGCGAACGAAAAGTCCATGAACAGGATATTCCGTTCTATAAATATCAAACCCGGCTTGTTTTTAGCGGTAACCTCTGGGTGGACCCGACAAATATAGAGGATTATATCGCACTTGGTGGGTATCGGGCATTAGCCAAGGTATTGAACGAGATGACGCCGGAAGAGGTGCTGGAAGAAGTGAAGCGCGCGAATTTGAGGGGGCGTGGCGGGGGAGGTTTTCCTGCAGGTTGGAAATGGGAATCTACCCGGGACGCTGCTGGAGAACCCAAATATGTGATAGTCAACTGTGATGAAGGCGATCCGGGCGCCTATATGGATCGGTCAATCATGGAAGGCAACCCGCACAGGGTTATCGAGGGTTTAGCTATCGCAGCATACGCCATAGGTTCTCCTCATGGATTCGTTTACGTGCGTCAAGAGTATCCTCTGGCGGTGAGTAATCTTGCGATTGCGCTTGAGCAGGCGAAAGAATATGGCTTCCTCGGTGAGGACATACTTGGATCGGGATTCGAGTTCGATGTGATAGTGCACAGGGGTGCAGGCGCTTTTGTGTCGGGGGAATCCAGTGCGTTGATGAATGCGATAGAAGGCAAAGTGGGCGAGCCAGGACCTAAATACATCCACACCTCGGAAAGCGGCGTCTGGGATAAACCAAGCAATTTGAATAATGTAGAGACGTATGCAATTGTGCCACTAATATTCGATAAAGGTGCCGAGTGGTTCTGCTCGATTGGAACCGAGGGCAGCAAGGGCACAAAGATATTCTCGCTTGTTGGCGAGGTAAACAATACCGGCTTAGTGGAAGTCCCTATGGGAACCACGCTGAGAGACATAATATATAAAATAGGCGGCGGAATCCGGAGCGGTAAGCGATTCAAAGGAGTACAAACAGGCGGTCCATCCGGAGGAATAATTCCAGAGCAATACCTCGATTCACCGGTGGATTTCGATGAACTCACGAAGTTAGGTTCAATGATGGGCTCGGGCGGGATGATCGTGATGGACGAGAACACATGTATCGTGGATTTAGCACGTTATTTCGTGGATTTCCTGTGTGAAGAGTCATGTGGTAAGTGCGTACCCTGTCGAGAGGGTTTAAAACGTATGCGTGAAATACTGGAAGGCATAGTTGCAGGTAAAGGCAAGGAAGGCGATATTGCGATGCTTGAAGAGATAGGGGCAGTGATGAAGAAAGCATCGCTGTGCGCATTAGGCACGACAGCCGCGAATCCTGCTTTGAGCACCATAAAATACTTCAGAGACGAATACGAGGCGCATATTAAGGATAAAAGATGCCCGGCACTGGTTTGCAAAGACTTGATTTATTATTATATAGAGCCCGAGAAGTGCACAGCCTGTCTGCTTTGTTCAAAGAATTGCCCCGAGGATGCGATAGACGGCGGGAAGAAGATGATACATGTGATAGACCAATCAAAATGTATAAAATGCGGTATCTGCTACGATGTTTGCCCGTCCAAGATCGGAGCAGTGACAAAAATATCGGGTACGCCCGTGCCGGCACCAATACCAGAAGCGAAGCGGGAAATAGCACGAGGAAAGGGTAAAGGTGAGCGAAGAGTATGAAATTAGAAATAGACGGTAAAACCGTGGAAATAGAAGCGGAGAATACGTTATTGGATGCCGCAAGGAGCATTGGCATTGACATACCCACTTTATGCTATCACCAGGCGTTAGAACCTTTTGGCGCGTGTAGGCTATGCTCAGTGGAAATCGAGAAACGCGGCAGAACGAAAGTTGTCACTGCCTGTAATTATCCCGTAGAAGACGGACTAATCGTACGAACGAACGCACCGGATATTATCGAAATACGAAAGCTGCTATTAGAATTGTTGCTGGCGAGATGTCCAGACGAGGGGCGGATACAAAGTCTGGCAAGCGAATATGGCGTGTCAAAGCCGCGATTCCTGATTGAAGATGAGCACTGCATTCTTTGCGGTTTATGCACACGAGTTTGTGAGGAGTTAGTAGGTGTATCTGCAATAAACGTAATAAGTCGAGGCGTGGAGCGCGAGGTGGGGGCACCCTACAATGAGCTTTCTGATGATTGTATAGGTTGTGGCGCGTGCGCGCTCGTTTGTCCCACGGAAGCAATCCGACTGGAGAAGAACATATATCCAACGACAGCAGAGGATATACAAGAAATAGAAAGTAAATTCTTAGAGGGTGCGCGAGACGATAATTTGGGCGTTTTCAGCGATTTGATTGCGGGTAAGGCGGCAACGGGAGGTCAGGACGGTGGAATGGTCACCGCTTTACTCATATCAGGCATGAAGAACAAACTGTTTGATGCTGCGCTTGTTGTACGTCGAGTAGAGGGTTACAATGCAGAGGCGGTTGTAGTTGAGGATGAGCAGGGGATCTTGAGTGCGAGAGGCACGAAATATCTGCGTGTGCCCATGATGTCAAAGCTTGAGGCTGCGTTGAAGGCAGGCAAGAGGCGAATTGCGGTTGTTGGAACTCCGTGTGAAGT
>DAOUUS010000266.1 GCA_030668065.1 Candidatus Methanophagales archaeon | reverse complement strand
TATTGCCTACTTCGACTGCGGGTAATTCGGAAGAAATCAAAGTTGCTTGAATAGTAGCAATTTTTGCGTCTTCTTCTGTTAATAGTGGAGCTTCTACGCTACCGCACTCACTAACGTTCCCACCTTTCAAAAGAAAAGCCATCCTGCCATACCACATCATCGCTTTGAAATATCGCTTCAGCTTCTCGCTTCGTGTGTAATGCCCTCTTGGCACGTATTGTGAATAATCTTCGCAGTAACAGCATTCATCATCACAACCTCTGTTTGGGTCAGAGTTGAATATGTAGCTCGGTGAAAAGCCCTGGTGGTCCCCTATGTTCTCTATCTCTTCATTCACGTCCGATTTTACGTAATCTGGGGTAGAGAAGTCCACTTTTTTTATAGGCACAAATGTTTTCGTATCCCACGGATTCTCTTTATTCCACTCTTCGATCGCTTTCTTCTCCTCTTCTGCATCATAGCCCTCGGTCGGCGTTTGCAACAGCGTCAAGGCAACCGAGAAATAAGCAACGTTTCTTCTCGCCGCCTCCTTCATCGCCGGGTCATCAAAAGTTTCATAATCTGTCTTAGACCGTTCGAGCATTGCATTACTCATATCCACAAGGGCATCAAAGAATTCTCGCTCCTCAATTCCTTTGAGTATCTCATTGAACTGGATATGGTAAAGATGGAGTAATGTATCCGCAGTAACGAATATAGGAATGTCACGTGCCTTCATGTCCTTATACGGAGCCACAATATCTGTTTCCGGCCCGTAATCCAGTATAACGAACCCGTTCGTCTTTAACAGTTCGATTTCCCGCGGGCTCAAAACAAGAGACTTTATAGTTTCGAAATTCGTGATTCTTGTCTCGTTCAATGGTAATTGGTACCGGGGCACGCAGGGATTTACCGTGATGTTCACGGGATTGTAGTGTGACGTGAACGCGGTTTTTGGATTGCTATAGCCCGTTTCTGCGAGTACAAAATTGCCAGACAGGCGAAGCGCGGGTATCCAATTGTTATGCGAACGCCCGTTTGCATCAACGAACTCGGTGCAGTTGATTTTGCCATACGCATTTGTAAACGTTTGATTATGAATTATCTGCGGATACGAGCCTGTGCGTATGCTGAATTTGTAAGTAATACCCGCATACATCGTGAAAGCCGAGAAAGAGACATTGTGCCGGTCGTCATCGGTGTAGCCATTCCAATACCCTTCCGTTATCAGGGCGTCCGTTCTCGAATCATAAAATGCAACGTGCTCGGTATGCCCACCGGTTCCTGGGCAGGGATACGTGTAAAGCTTGGATACATTATGTATTGTCACTTTCGGCGTTATTGTTCCGTTGTGTATGCCCGAGATGCTCGGATTAGGATTAGCGGGTGTACCGGTATCGAAGAGTTGCGACAGTTCCGCAGAGCTTTGAAACGGTGTCTGCTGTGCAAATACAGACACTGCTATGCACACTGCAAACACACTCATCAGAATGAACAACCCCGTTGTTAAAGTCCCTATCTTCTTCGTACCGGCTTTCACCTTTCACTCACCCCTTTAACGATGACAGACCTAACCTTTTTGTCATAGGAATAATATATCAATAAGCTTTTTCGTTTAAATAAAGTATGTATAACGACACAATCAAAAAATGTTCATGACAATATCCAGCGTTATAAGTGGACCCGCATATGCGGGGGCATCCTAAAATACTATCCACGCACGGTACATTTCCTTGCTACAAAAATAAACCCCGTATGTGCTATCATTTTATGCTCTGGACGCATGCTTCGATCTTTTATCTCCCATTCACGCAGACCAACTTCATAAATACCCATCGTACGAAAGCTTCTACCGTATCGCAATTCCAACCTTCGCGATAGCTTGTATATTTGCAGTACCGTGGGATTGTAGCAAAGGAGGATTCCACCGTTTAACAACGATTCTTCTGCGTGTTCCAGTACTCGCCAGGGCTCTGAAAGGTCCAATAGTATCCGGTCCAATTCCTTCTCTTCTATGCCCTGGTACACATCCTGCTCCTTTAGTATCAGCTCCCCCGAACAGTCCGTACGCTCTACCTTACCGAAGAAGGTTTCTATGTTTTTCTGTGCAACCGCCTGAAATTCGGTATTCTTTTCATATGATACTACTATTCCGTCTTTGCCCACCGCACGGAGTAACGCCGTTGTAAGAGCTCCAGACCCTGTACCCGCTTCTAACACTTTTGCACCCGGAAATATGTCCGCAAGCATTAAAATGGCTGCGATGTCTTTTGGGTATATTATCTGCGCACCTTTTCGCATCTTAGTTATGTATTCCGCTAACGTTGGTCGTACAACAAAAATAGGGTCTCTGAGCGATGACCTTATGACACTACCGTCTTCCAGGCCGATTATATCATCATGCGAAATAGCGCCATGAGTGGACGAGAAAGAAGACCCTGCTTTTAATAAAAGCTGGTATCTTCTGCCTCTTTTGTCTATCAAATGCACGAGTTCGCCTTCTTTTAGGTTTTGCATTGTGTTACGATAAATAATATAGCATTTCAAATAAAACC
>DAOUUS010000270.1 GCA_030668065.1 Candidatus Methanophagales archaeon | reverse complement strand
TACCAGCGTGTGGGTGCATTTATCTCTTTAGTCTTTTTAGTGCTGCCACTAGTCCTTATAGGCATTTGTACGTTGAGTATAGCATACATAGAATTGAGTAAATTCTTTATTCATGCAAAATTTGAGCACATAGGGCCTTATGTCAATGAACTTGTAAGTTATTTCGAGGGTATTGCAAAAGGGGTAAACCTAACGGATATTTCTGATTTGATCAGTCAGGGAGATATTGGTGGTTCCATCTATACACTAACAACAGCATTCTCGGATGCTATATTCACGTTTGTTGACATATTCTTCCGGTTGTTCCTTACGTTCGCCATAGCATATTATCTGTTGAAGGATGGCACAAAACTCAGGTACTGGATAACAGACGCCTTTCTCGGCGGCAAATCTGTGCTAACAAAACAGTTCTTCGAGAAGGTTGATTCTGATCTTCACGAGGTATACTATGGTAATGTCCTAACGGCGGTTTTAACCGCTTTGATCGCGGCAGTAACTTTCTACCTTCTTAATCTTGTGGCACCGCCTCTGTTGGTGACACCGTATCCCATCTTGCTGGCAGTACTATGCGGGATTGGCATCTTCATCCCGCTTGTTGGTATGAAACTGATCTGGATTCCGTTGTGGATCTATCTGGTGATTCAAGCATATCTAAATGGAATCCTCTTTACTGACGGGTGGTACCTTCTGTTGTTCCTTATTGTTGTGGGTGTTGCTGCGGACTTCACACCTGATACCATTCTGAGACCTTACATAAGTGGAAAACACATTCATGTTGGTGCGCTGCTATTTGCATACATCTTTGGTATTGCGGTATTTGGTTTTTTGGGTTTATTCCTGGGACCGATAATCCTGGTAGTAGCAACAAGGTTCGTGGAGATAATTCTGCCTGAGTTGAATTGGAGGAGTGGATTGCAAAAACGGCACCTGTAAGATTTGGAAAGTTCAAAGTCTAAAAAACTTACTACACCGTGAACAGTTTACTCAGGTCTTCTTGAAACTGTATCAACAATTTCGTTGTTTCGTTATCCTCGTTTACAATAAACGTTCTTATCTGTTTACCTAATTTCAGTTCTTTTACGATTTCTAATTTTAAAAGCGGCTCGATCACACGTGCGACACTGGAATGCGAAAGCCCGGTTTCCTCGGCGATGCCCGAAAGATACGTGGTCGTACCGCGGGTTAGCAATAGATGCTCCAGGACTATAAGTTGCGCGTTTCTTCCGAATACCTTTTCGAATTCGTTCATCTTTCTTTCCTTAGTGTTAGTAATAAATAGTTAAGTAAGTAAATATTTAGTGGTGTTTAACTTTCAAAAAAACGATAGACAGAAAAAAATAAAATCAGTTATTGGACACAGATTAACGCTGATTAACGCTGAAGAAAACAAATCCGTGTAAATTCGTGTCGTTAATAGCCCGGTAGAAGTTATACGTTATATAAATTAACAAAATAGATGTAGGCATTCAACATCTCCTCATCACATGTTTAGAATTTTTTGTTTTGACGGGTCAGGAAGATATAGAAGATCTTTGCTATGCTTATGTGGCTCAAAGTGCTCCGTCCAAGTCCAGATAAAAACTAAACTTAAATGTTGTGGAACAGTATAATATGAAATGAATATGTTTTGGGATAAAATGTACAAAGGCAATAATCGCATTTGGGGAGAGGAGCCAAGTGAGTTAGCGGCTGTTGCTGTTTACTATCTAAAAACGCTTGAATTAGACGACAAGAATTTAAGCATCCTTGATGTTGGATGCGGTTATGGTCGTGATGCCATATACTTTTAAAAACATCTCAGAGGTACAGTTTTGGGAATTGACAACTCAAAAGAGGCTATTGATATGGCAAAGACTGCGTGTTCAAAAGCATCAAATATAGAAATTCGGTGTTCTGACTTCACAGAAACCGGCAATAGCAAATATGATGTCGTGTTTATATCAAACCTATATCATTTCTTTGAAGGAGACGTGAGGAAGAAACTTAGAGCGACAATCATAAAACTCATAAAGCCAGAAGGGTTACTGTTTCTCAGCACACTTTCTCCAAAAGACCCTCAGGAATATGGTAAAGGCATTCCTGTACCGAATGAACATAATTCATTTATAGATAAAGTGTATCTTCATTTCTGCACTCGCAATGAACTGGGGGGGGCATGTTTAATTTTTTGGAGATTAAAGAAATATGTGAACATGAGTACTATGAGCCTCATTCCACGGGCGAAGTTCACCACCATATTTCATGGATACTGATAGGAGAATCTGCGGGCATTTCGTATAACATGCAATAAGCTGATAGATACGATATTGGGGCAGGGAAAAATTTAAATAGTTTAAAAAAAAGAGATGGTGGAAAATGAAGAATAAAAAGAAAAATGGGAAGCAAAAGGCGGTGGTAAAGGATACCTCTACCCAATGTAGAAATCTACCCATCCGTTATAACGAAGACCTCTTTTTGTGTAATCGCAGATAATCACTGAGAACCTCACACCTATGTTTTTCACATGTTTCAG
>DAOUUS010000098.1 GCA_030668065.1 Candidatus Methanophagales archaeon | reverse complement strand
CAGATTCGTAATTCTACGTGCACCATTCAACGTAAACGTTAAAAGCCCGTACTGCGGCACGATTCTCGCAAGTACCTCGTTATCGGCACTAAGTTTGTGAAACGGGAACTTCCCGGTTATTTTTAGCTTTTCGTCTGCTTTACTCGTCATAAGCTCGCTACCAGCACCAATACCAACCTGGAAATCAGCCATTGCTTTTACTATGCCGGATTTCTGTTCATATCCGTAAAGTCGCTTTTGGTCGGTACATAACTCCGCTATTCTAGCGTTCAGCCTATTCAACGCTTCGTTTGAAGTCGTTTTCTCGTTTTTCTCGCATGTGAACATAATTTCTATGCCCAACTCAGCGGCAACTCCGGTACATATCTCTTTGTATGCACCACCGAGATGCGCAACCACCACCTCGTAACTCTTCCGGTTCTTCTTCAGGTATGCACGCAAGCATGAAGACACCCAGTCGCGCTCCTCAGAATCCCAGTATCCAGTTACCGGTATGTCATAGAACGCAGCGGGGTAAACTACTTCAAGCTCTCTCGGTACGACACCCAGCGGTGACGTCAAAATGAGTTCATGGATGCTACCTCTATATGCCCCAATCGCTTCGATGAACTTCGTATGCGAATTCGAGCGTGAATACGGTTTCCGTGCGGAACACGGCAGTATCAGCATTATTTGCCGTGTCGGGGGTTCGTACCGGTCCAGAACTCGACTCGCAAACCGTTTCACCTCTATTCGCTTTAACGATTCCATCGTATTCACATTCATAATCTGTTTTCGTGCGACCGGCGTTCGTTGCTCGAAATACTGCTCTTCGTTAAAGTCCAGGAGTCTTAACACTGCGGTTAGAAACGTAGAAGCTCGTACCTTCATCTCCACGTACTCGCGTAAATTACCCGCTCGTATGCACGCTCTTGTCTTCTTCACTTCTTTATCCAGTAGCAGCGTGTTATGCCTTGCGAGCAGCAACGCCCGTTCTTTCCTATCCCGTTCTCGTAACTCGTCTATACGTAGATCGACACAAACAGTACAATTGCAGGGTAAGTCCTCTAAATCACTTATTCTTGCTTCGCCGTCTTCCATCTGATAAATGCCCTGGTAGCCTTTTAGTACCGCATTCGTGTCGTCTAATATGTCCACGCCCATGTAAAACAGAATAGCCGCATTTTCCGGTGTCGCTATCGCAGGAACCCATAACGCGACATCTGGCGGGAGCGCGTTTCGTGTATCAATAACTCGCCGTACAAAATCTCGCGGGCTACGAAGCAAACTGGAAGCAAAAGCGAGCACGAAGAAATCGGTAAATAATGAGGTCACATTCGTAAATGAAGGATGTATTTCCGGTAACAGCACAGTTCCTCGGACTGCAGTCCACGTTTCTTCGGACGCTAAATCATCAAAGTTTGAATCGTCAGCACGAACTACCGCAAGTCCATCCCCGCTTTCTAGCCGGAGCATCAGCGGCGTTTGCATACTCTCGCTTAACGCTAATTTACCTAATCTCGCTGCACCGTCACGAGTTCGTACTTCGTAAAATTTACTCATCTATATTAGAATGTGCAGCGGATGCAAAAAGGAACTGGTATTTATTTGAAACCACAAGATCTCAACAACACTTATTCTCTTTCGCTTATTTCGCTTAGTTATTCCTCTACCTCTTCTACCATCTCTATTACCGCGCGTGGGCATTCATGCGCACAGATTCCACAACCTTTACAATAAAACAAATCCGCGTCAAAGAACCCCTCTTCAGTCTCGTTAATGCACGCTTCGGGACAGTAGATATAGCATACCCCACACTTTATGCACCGCTCGTTATCACGAACCGGTCTGTCCGATCGCCAATCACCGGTCTTATACACCGATGCGCTTCCGGGTTCCGTAGCCACAAAACCAATCTCCAGATCTTTCCAACCTAATTTTCCGACACTCATTTTTAGTTACCTCTATGTTTACCGTATATTCAGCTCACCACAGTCTCGTCATACGCTTTTCGCATCGTTTTTATGTTCTTCGCGGCGACTTTGCCAAAACGTTCTTCCATCGGTTCTGTCAGGGACTCCAGCGTGACCAACCCGGTTGCCTTTAAAAGCGCGCCGATCATTGTCGTATTGACAATAGGCAAGCCTAAAACTTCCCGTGCTATGCCCATAGCATCCACTGTTGCTATTTTGTCCACTGCCATTTCTGATTTCATCACTTCATGCGGTTTCTTCGTATTGACCACTGCTATGCCGTCCTTTTTAAGCCCGGAAACAACTTCGCCTACCTTTAGCAAGCCAGGATCGAGCACGACCAGCACGTCCGGCGCTGTAACTTCTGCCCTTATCTTTATACGCTCGGTTTCATTCACACGCAGAAACGCAAGAACTGGTGCGCCGCGTCGCTCGGGACCAAAAGAAGGCATTGATTGCGCATGTTTGCCTTCCGCAATGGCGGCATGTGCGACTAACTCTGCCAGCGTAACTCCCCCTTGTCCCCCTCTTCCATATATACATATTTCTATCATTTCTACCTCTCTTTTCTACTTCTTTTGAGAAGAAAACGTGACTAAAGGGAACTAATAAAAATGTACTTATAAAGTTTTCTATTTGTGTTGAGTTCTGCGTGAATTGTCTTCCGGTAACTGCGATGACGAATGGATAACGAAGCACTTTTATAATCGGAAATGCTTTTTAGTTGTTGGAGACAAAAAATAAATGAGAGAATATACGAAATGTGGAATAGTGACAGTAATATTGGCATTAGCGGTGTTTACGGCTTTAACAGTACCAGCTACTGCGAGTTCTGACATGTCAGGAATTAATGCCTATGCGAATGGCTATGAACTGCAAAACTATGAGCATCCAAATAGCTTAGAGGATGTGGCGGAATTGATAAAAAAGCGAGTGGAAGAAGAAAGGACGAGCGGGATGAAGAGCAGTGGATACCGCTTGTCGCTGATACAAGAAATGGGCGTGCAGGGTTACCTTAATATCTCAGGTAACTACACAACTATCTGGAATGAATCTCTTGTGGCTAATGATACATACACATACACATACATAGTCTCAGACTTAGATGGCGATGGCAATGCTGATGTCCTGGTTCATACTCGGCAATACGACCCGGCGACAGATATAGATACTATGAGTATAATAGCAAAGAAGGGTATAGACGGCATGCAGCTATGGGTAGAGACAGTAACTGCAACAGGCGAGAATAACTGCACCATCTTTCCATTACCCTCGGGCGACTTAGACGGCGATGGTTTGAATGATGTTATAATCGCTGAAAATATTTATGACGCTGGTGCGGAAACAGCAAAAGTAATAGCAAAGAAGGGTATAGACGGCACGCAGCTATGGGAAGAGACAGTAACTGCAAGTGGCAAGAATAACTGCGCTATTTTGGCATTCCCAATGGGCGACTTAGACGGCGATGAATTGACAGATGTTATTGTCAGCGAAAGTAAATATGACGAGACGACAAATACGACAGTGGCGAGCGTAATAGCAAAACAAGGTAGTAACGGCACGCATATGTGGGAAGAGTCCGTGAATGCAACCGGTAAGGATAACTGCGGCATGGATGCACTACCTGCGGGCGACTTAGACGGTGATGAATTGGCAGATGTTATTGTCATCGAAAGTAAATATGACGGAATAACGGAAACGGTACGTGTAATAGCAAAACAAGGTAGTAACGGCACGCATATGTGGGAAGAGTCCGTGAATGCAACCGGTAAGGAAAATTGCGGCATGGATGCACTACCTGTTGGCGACTTAGACGGTGATGAATTGGCAGATGTTATTGTCACTGAAAGTAAATATGACGAGATGACAAATACGACAATGGCGCGTGTAATAGCAAAACAAGGTAGTAACGGCACGCATTTGTGGGAAGAGTCCGTGAATGCAACAGGTAAGGAAAACTGCGACCTGGATGTAGAATGGGCAGGCAACTTAGACGGTGATGGCTTGAATGATGTTATTGTCACCGAAAGTAAATATGACGGAACAACGGAAACGGCGAGTGTTATAGCAAAAAAAGGTAGTAACGGCTCGCACTTATGGGAAGAGTCGGTAAATGCAGCGGGCAAAGACATCTGCGACATTTTTGCAGTTTCCGCGGGTGACTTAGACGGCGATGGCCTGGATGATGTCATTGTCAGTGAATTTATAGGTGACGAAATGACGGTTATGATGATAGATCGGATAATAGCAAAGAAAGGTAATACGGGAGCACAGATGTGGGAAGAGTCCGTAACGGGAATGGCCCTCGCTATATATGCACTACCCATAGGCGATTTGGACGGTGATGGCTTGAATGATGTTATTGTCACCGAAATTATATATGACGAAACGACATTTATGCCGATATCAAGCGTAATAGCAAAGAAAGGTAATACGGGAGCACAGATGTGGGAAGAGTCCGTAACTGGAACGGCTATCTACGCATCACCCGCAGGCGATTTAGACGGTGATGGCTTGAATGATGTTATTGTCAGTGAAAATATACACAACCACTCAACAGATACGACAACCGCGAGCGTAATAGCAAAGAGGGGTAAAAATGGCAAACCATTTTTAGAAGTACAATCAAACGAGTCAATCTGGGTGGCTATGGGTGCGTATGGATACGACTTAAACGGTGACGGCAGGAACGATTTAGTGCTTGGAATACCGACCGAGATATACGCACTAACATGTGTTCATGGCGCAGTAAACAAGACACCAGTAGCATCATTTATGTATTCACCCGCGAGTCCTGTTGTGAATCAAACGCTAACATTCAATGCTTCGGCATCTTATGACCCAGATGGATTTATAACAGGATACGAATGGCAATTCGACGATGGTACAAACGCAACTGGTGAAGAAGTAACGCATACATATTCGAGTGCAGGCAATTACACGGTGACTCTAACGGTGACAGATAACACAACAGCCACGAATACCACTTCTAAAGTGATAAGAGTTCAGCCATCATCTGGTATTACCTTTGATACTGGCGAACCCGCAAATCCATATCCGAGCATCTCCGGAACTCACAAAGGAACAATTACACCCGTGGCGGACCTCGTTCTGTCTCGGATGTACACATATTCCTGCCCTGGATCCGGTGGGCACAGTGAATACGTAAAGATAGAGGGGCATGGACTCGAAGTAAACGCAACTTGGGGCGGTTACGACAGTGACGATTGGCATAATATAACTTTCGACACGCCGTTTGTTACGTTGGAAGGCAACACAACCTACATCTTTACTATCAGAACCGGTTCGTATCCGCAGATTATACATGAGTCCAGTAAAGAAGCAACAGGCGGAACAATAAACTGCACAGAATTCGTGGATGTAAACGGTAAAGAATATTGCGATTGGATCCCTGCAATCAGGATTGATTAAGCAGGGATTCTTTAATTTTTTTTATTGTATATAAAGTATAACTTCTGCCTATTTAGGACGCAGATTTACACGGATTTACACGGATTTGATTTCTTCTGCATTAATCAGCGTTAATCTGTGTCAATAATTGATTTTATTTTTGTATGGGAAGTATAATAATATTTTGGCAAATATTTCTTTTTGAAAGAAAGGTTTTTAGTGTTTAGACGTATAAGAAACGATAAGATGCAGAAACTAAAAGCATTAAAAGTGCTTGAAAACATGGTAACGGATGCCTTTAAAGATAGTGAAGTGAAAATAGTCCTATTTGGCTCAAGGGCAAGAGGGGACTATGTTAATACTTCGGACATAGACATAGGAATACTACCTAAAGGTATTATAAACAAGAAAAAACTCGTTCTGCTGAGGGAAAAAGTGGAGAACTCGAATGTGCCTTACAAAGTGGATGTGGTAGACCTTTCTCAAACGTCTAAAGAATTCACCGAAAAAGCACTGCGGGAGGGGATTTTATGGAAAAGCTGGAGAGGCGAATAAAAGAAGCAGAAAATGCTTTGGCAACTTTGCGCGAAGTGCTGAGAGAACCCTACTCTGTAATTGTGAGAGACGCCACTATACAGAGGTTTGAATATACATTTGAGATTTTCTGGAAATTGGTGAAAGAATATTTGTATGCCCATGAAGGGATTGACTGTAATTCGCCAAAATCATGCTTCCGAGAGGTTTTACATGTCGGTATCCTGAATGAGGAACAAACCATAACATGCCTTGAGATGACTGATGATCGAAACCTGACTTCTCATACTTATGTAGAAGAAGTTGCGGATAGCATATACGCGAAAATAAGAGGCT
>DAOUUS010000234.1 GCA_030668065.1 Candidatus Methanophagales archaeon | reverse complement strand
GATAAAGCCATGTTGATTTCATGTGGGTTGTGGAATTATCATTTGAAGTGCCGCTGAATCGGAGGGGCGGGTAGTGAGTGGTACCTGTTTCTTCCATTTTATGGCTATTTCGCAACAAGTCTAGTGTATATACCAATTAAAAAACATTGGAGGGCTTCAGATAATTTCTTTTAGCCGCTTACCTCTTACCTCTTTTCCCATTTATACAGGTCCAACACCTGAGAAAGAGTCTTACCCCTTTTTATCTCCGCTCGTATCCGCTCTTCCGTCTTCCAGACCTCCTTCGCTCGCCTTGCCATTTCATACGCTCTCGCCTTCGGAACGACCACAACGCCATTGTCATCGCCAATTATCCAATCCCCGGGTTTCACCGTTTCGCCACCGCACTTTATCTCAGTATTCAGCTCTCCAAAGCCTTTTGGCTCTCCCGCATTCGGTACGATGTACTTAGCGAAGACCGGGAACTTTATTCGCTTTATTTCTGCCACGTCCCGCACCGCACCGTCTATAACAATACCAGCAATGCCTTTCAGCTTACAACTCCATGAGGCGAGCTCACCCCAGGGCGCAACATCCTTCGAACCCGCGTAAACCACGATCACGTCTCCTTCTTTTGCAACATCCGTTGCCTCCACGGGCTTTGCCCAATCGCCTTCAAACGTCTGCACCGTTACCGCCTTACCTACGAGCTTTATATCCTCGAACAACGGTTTTATACCGCGCAGCACACCTTTACGGTGCATTGCATCAGTTATGTTCGGTGTGGATACTTGCATAAACAACTCAAAAATATCTTCGTCCCGTGCTCTCTTAGCTCTTCCTGCGCTCCTACCTATTCCTGTATCCATGCCAGCCCGTATCTTTTGGGTTGATTCTTTCACATGTGCAGACCTCGTTATGTTTCCACCCACAATGATAATATCCGCACCCAGATTCACAGCGTCCGCGGCGGATTCCGCATCCACACCACCCGCAACTGCTAACGGTATATTAACGGCAGCAGCGACTTGCTCTAAGAGATTGAGCGTATCCATACCATGCATCTGCTGATCTATCCCCACATGTACACACACGTAATCGGCATCCATCTCCTGCAGCTCTTTCGCCCGTTTCACAGGGTCCTCGCTGTTTATTATGTCAACCATGAGTGCAACGCCGTATTTATGCGCCGATTCTATTGCTTCTTTTATAGTGGCGTTATCGGCAACTGCGAGTATAGAAACCACAGAAGCACCGGATTTGGCTGCCATTTCTACTTCTAGCGCGCCGGTGTCCATAGTTTTCATGTCCGCTACTATCTTCACGTCGGGGAAAGTGTCACGTAAAGTTCGTATCGCGGGCATTCCCTCACTTTTTATCAGCGGCGTACCTGCTTCTAGCCAATCAGCACCGCCTTCTAAAGACTCCCGTCCTATTTCTATCGCTCTGTCCAGTTCAAGCATATCGAGCGCCACTTGCAGTATTTTCCGTTCGCTTCTTTTCTTTGTCATGTTCGTTCTGGACCCAGTTTAGTTTTGTGCGATTTGTGAGATAGTTGAATGTATGACATTCCAGTAGATAAGTGTGGTGTCAATAGTTTATTTGCATAATTCAAACATGTACTGGTTTCATGTTTAATGATTGCCATTTGGCCGAAATAGAGCAAAAGGGATGAAGTTATAGTTTAATATCTTTATATGTCGCACAAACTTTTATAACTGGTGTAAATACCATGAGTAAGAGACGTGTTTGTTTAATATGGCTATTACTAATAATAGCTATTATCTGTTGTTCGACTCATGCTTCTTGGGGGCAGGAAGAAGACTCAGTAAATATATCCTATCCTTCAAGCTTGCCTGCAAAGAGTGAAGTTAGCCACGAGGATATTCTAAACCACGCGCAGAGTAACCTTGATATGTCTATAAGTATTTTCAATACAGTTGCTACCTTAATGTGCGTATTGGTGACATTATTAACTTTAATATTTGTAATAGGCGGCTGTTTGGGATTCTTCGAATATCGTCGCTGGCAAGAATTTAAGCAGCAAGCTAAGGAAAGTGCCGATGAGGCAAAAAAAGCTGCAAACGAAGCAAAGAAAGCTGCAGAAGAGGCGAAACCTATCGTTGATGGTCTGAAAAAAACAGAGGGAGAGATAAATTCTTTTAAAGAATCTTTTAAGCATTACCCGTCCATTTCAAAACCATTCTCAGAAGACCAAAAGAAGAGATTAGATGAATATGGAAAGAAAATAGAATTCCTTGAGGCTTTTGGAGTTCCATTAGAGCCTGATGATTACCTTAATCGTGGAACTGTGTTTTATCAGAGAGAGGAATATAAATTAGCACTAAAAGCTATGGATAAAGCGATAGAGTTGAAACCTGATTATGCTGAAGCATGGACGAACAAAGGAGTTGCACTCGGCGAACTCGGACGTTGCGAAGAAGCACTAAAAGCATTTGATAAAGCGATAGAGTTGAAACCTGATTATGCTGACGCATGGACGAACAAAGGAGTTGCACTCGGCGAACTCGGACGTTACGAAGAAGCACTAAAAACATATGATAAAGCGATAGAGTTGAAACCTAATGATGCTGACGCATGGACGAACAAAGGAATTGCACTCGGCGAACTCGGACGTTACGAAGAAGCATTAAAAACATTTGATAAAGCGATAGAGTTGAAACCTGATTATGCTGACGCATGGAATAACAAAGGAATTGCACTCGGCGAACTCGGACGTTGCGAAGAAGCACTAAAAACATTTGATAAAGCGATAGAGTTGAAACCTAATTATGCTGAAGCATGGAATAACAAAGGAGTTGTACTTGACAATCTCGGACGTTACGAAGAAGCCCTAAAAGCTTTTGATAAGGCGATAGAGTTGAAACCTGATTATGCTGACGCATGGTATAACAAAGGAGTTGTACTTGACAATCTCGGTCGTTCCGAAGAAGCACTAAAAGCATTTGATAAAGCGATAGAGTTGAAACCGGATTATGCTAAGGCATGGAATAACAAAGGAGTTGTACTTGACAATCTCG
>DAOUUS010000276.1 GCA_030668065.1 Candidatus Methanophagales archaeon | reverse complement strand
ATAAGAACACACCAAAGGTAAGAGTAGTGCCTTGTGGTAAGGGTAAAGAGATAGTAGATGCACAGAAACAGGAAGTGCGAAAGCGTATTCAGATGCGAAACACATTTATTATGTTCGCTTTCTTCCTTATTGCGGGTATGGGTATGATTTACGCCTACCAAACAGGTAAAATCGAGGTACTTTTCTATTCAATAATCGCAGCCGCTGTGATGCTTATTGCGTTCCGGTGGATGATGCCGAAGGAAGAAGCGATGATCCCGAAGTTGCTAGTTTCCAATCACGGACGTGAGACCGCGTCATTCATAGATGCGACGGGTACACATTCCGGTGCTCTGCTCGGCGATGTTCGACATGACCCCTACCAGTCGGGTGGGTTGGAGACGCCAGCACATGACAGAGTGGAAGCGGGCGCTATTCACAAAGCGCATAAAGGCGTTCTCTTTATTGACGAGATAAACACGCTGCGGATAGAAGCGCAGCAGAACTTGCTTACTGCGATGCAGGAGAAGGAATATTCAATAACCGGGCAATCCGAGCGAAGCTCTGGTGCTATGGTAAAGACGGATCCTGTTCCCTGTGATTTCGTCATGGTGGCTGCGGGTAATCTGGATGCGATGGGTGGAATGCACCCTGCACTACGCTCGCGAATAAAGGGCAATGGCTACGAGATATACATGAAAGATACGATGGACGACACCGTAGAGAACAGGAGAAAGCTTGTCAGGTTTATCGCTCAGGAGGTAACGAAAGACAAAAAGATACCTCATTTTGACAGTAGCGGTATATGCGAGATTTTACGTGAAGCGAGGAGACGGGCAGGAAGGAAAGGGCATCTTACGCTGGTATTAAGGGACTTAGGTGGGCTGGTTCGTGTTGCGGGTGACATAGCCCATGCGGAAAACGCGAAATACGTGACTGCCGAACATGTACTGAATGCAAAGACAATGGCAAGATCGGTGGAGCAGCAACTTGCGGATGAGTATCTAGCGAAGAAGAAGGATTATAAATTGTTCAAGACCGAAGGATATGAAGTGGGCAGAGTAAATGGTCTCGCAGTAGTGGGTGATAGCGGTGTGATGCTCCCTATAATCGCAGAAGTCACTCCTGCGCAATCGAGAGAGGAAGGGAAAGTAATTGCAACCGGTAGATTACAGGAAATAGCACAGGAGGCAGTACAAAACGTCTCTGCAGTATTCAAGAAATTCACGGGGAAGGACATTTCCAAGAAAGATATTCATATTCAATTCGTGGGTACGCACGAAGGCGTGGAGGGTGATTCAGCCAGCATTTCTGTGGCTACCGCGGTCATATCCTCACTGGAGAACATACCTGTGAACCAGAGTGTGGCGATGACGGGTTCTTTGTCCGTGCGAGGGGACGTGCTACCGGTTGGCGGGATAACACAAAAGATAGAAGCTGCAGCGCAAGCGGGCGTTAAAGAGGTATTAATTCCTCAGGCAAACCTTAATGACGTACTCATTGAAGAACGGTATCAGGATAAGATAAAAATAATACCTGTCGTGATGATAGAAGATGTGCTTGAACATGTTTTAGTGGGTAAACTGAAGAAGAAGTTCATAGAGAAGATAAAGAGTTTTGCAACTGGTGTAGAGCTGTTTATCCCAGAGGGTGTTGTGGATAAGCAGATATTACCGTAATGAATGCGAGTTTGCAATCAACAAACTTAGCCCCCCTTATCTCAAAATCGCCTTTTCCATATTCTCCTCTTCTATGTGTCGCATATCCACCGCTTTGAAATCGATTAAAAAGCTATCAAAAACCGAAATGTTGAGTCCTGATATTATTTCGCGTACTATTCATAAGACAGTTCTTATTCATAAACTTACCTCCTTTTCACACCACTCGAAGAACATTCCAAGCGTGTTCTCAGAGCTCATTTTCCGGATAAATGCCTCATTCTGAGTTTCAAAGTATTCCAGATCAAGTGCCCCATGTACACGGTTATTACACTGCAAACGCATACGCAGAATCAAACCTCTACCTATGTCTCCTGTACTCCTGAAACCACCGCTCGATCTTACCGCTCGTTTGCGGATTATTCCGCTTCTCATCATCGCTAAGATGAGTTTTGGGTCTTCTTTTCTTATCAAGCATAGGTCCCTGTTTCCAGATAATACTTCACCAATTGCTGTATTCTTCTCATTGAGACACCATATATCGCTGCAACCAACTCTGTGCTTTCACCTTGGTTTATTACTCGAAGATCCAGGGTAGTTTCCTGTATCCGTTAAACCCAATATCATCACCTCTATTTCTATTTAAATCCAACGTTACGATGTAACACCACTAAATATCCGTGTACTTTTCACAGAAACTACCTACAATAGTCCTTTTCTCATTTTAATAGCTAATTCGCGCACTTTTTCAAAGTCCTTATCCGTTTGTGATTTGAAAAACGCATGCAAAATTATACGAACAACCTCTGACTTTGTCAGTTCAATGT
>DAOUUS010000220.1 GCA_030668065.1 Candidatus Methanophagales archaeon | reverse complement strand
TCCACTTCCCGCGCATTATTCCACCGCCGCTCCAATATGCTCCGGGGCACATCGCTTAACGCACGCACCGCTTCCTCTCTTCGCATCCCGAATAGAGCCGCAAGTGCAATCAGCTCTCTTGGCGCCCTTAAACCATATATAGAACAAGCATTACTGGTTAAAATTGCCATAGCTTTATATTTCCGTACGAATTCTAAGTTGTCTCGCATCCTACTGAGGATTCGCGCTCTATCGCCCCTCCTGCTCTGAATTATTGCGTTCATGTTAAATTCGATTGCAATACCATTCTCAACGGCGTATCGTACCAATACGTGATTCAAGGAGCCTTCCCCCTTTTCACCGCACGGATGCGCTAATATGTCTACTCTATGGTCCTTTAACGCAGCGAGATTTATTTTCTCGTCACCGCCATGAACCAGAACTAAAGGCACTTTTCCGGCGTAATGCTTTATTTTCCTATTCAATTCGGAGACTGACTTTGTCCTTATCTCTACACCCCGGTAAATAGCAGGCGGGTCCTCTTTCCGCGCTTCTACAAAGTCATCGTGGTTCGTTATGGCTATACCTGCATATCCGTATATTATCGCAACGCGGAGCATCTCCTCTGCTGGCACGTCTGTCTCGGGATAGGCATGCACGTTGAGGTCAAAAAAGTTGGGCATAGATTTAATGATAGTGTGCACTTTAAAAAGTGTTCGGTGGGCGCGGACGAAAAGGAAAACATGGTCAATTGTTTAAACGACCGGAAAACTTATAAATGATGAACTCCCTCTTTTAATACAAAAGATGAATACCCTGAAACTGGTTTTTGTCGCGGCAATGGCAATCTCAGTTGGTGTTTTAATACTGCCACATGCCGTGTTGGTAATGCAAGAGGCAGAGAAAGAAGAACTTCCACCAGCACCTGCGGCGTCTGGAGTGTCATCGAGTGCAAACTCATCACTTTCAGAGCGGTATGGCGAATTCATGGAGCAGGTAATGGCAGAACTAATGGCAAGCGATGCGCATGGCGAGTTCTCCTGTGATACATGCCATAATTCACCACTTACCGATTTTGCAGTTAATGTTGAGTGCATGGACTGTCATGGCGATACCGGCAATATAAGCGGTCACTGGATTTTTCAAGAATGCCGGAATTGCACGGAATGCCACCACGATACAAATATCAGCAGTTATAACGATTTCATCTCGGCAGGTGGTTTTGGTCGGGATGCCACGGAATTTGACGTAGGTGGTATGGCGGGACATCAAAGTTTAATACGAGAAGCAGAGAGGAACCCACAAATGACAGGTGCGAATGAAGCCTGCTTCGCTTGTCATACGGGTATTAATGTGAGCGTATCAATACCGAAGAGCAAGTCCATGAGTTTCAATGCGGGCACGAAGGATGGTGGTGACTTCTCTGCTCGTGGCGGGGGTAGAGAGTCCGAGGGTAAACTCTTTGAGATAGGCTAAAAAGATATTATTGAGCGGAGATTAAATGTGAGCGAGCATGAAAGAAGAGCAAAAAGAAAAGCAGAAAGAAGGCGAGATATTGAAGATACTGGAAGAAAATGCGCGAACTAGTGATAACGAGATAGCGAGGATGGTTGGGCTTGACGAGGAAGAAGTGAAGAGCATCATCTCAGAATTGGAGAAGCGAGGAATAATAATGAAGTACAGGGCACTGATAAACTACGAAAAAGCAGGAATAGAAACCGTGCAAGCGTTAATAGACGTAAAACTCAGTCCTGAGAGGGGTACCGGTTACGATTCGGTTGCCGAACGGATTTCCAGGTTTTCAGAAGTGAGATCAGTGCGGCTGGTTTCGGGCGAGCACGACCTTTTAGTGCGTGTGGAAGGCGCCACGATGCGAGAAGTAGCGCATTTCGTGGCTGAGAAGATAGCACCGCTTGAGCAGGTCCGTAATACCGTAACGCATTTTTTGTTGAGGACTTATAAAGCGAATGGCGAAATCTACAAAGAGGAGGAGAGGGGGAAACGCTTAGCGGTAACTTTATGAGACTGAATGTGAGAGCCGGAATAATCCTGAATCTGAAGCACCAAAAAGTCCACAATAAAAATTCAAAAATGATAGCCACAAAGGACACAGAGAGAAAATAACTCGGTGTACTCTGTGGCAGATAAATCATACTTCATATGCAACCAGAAAAAGAACTTATTTCTTGTCGTTGTGATTTGGGTATTCGTTTATAGTTCAGGATTTATAAGGTCACAAGAACAAGATATAGGATAATATAGGGGGTTACAACATAACCATGAAAGCGACATCAATAGCCGATAGGGTAAAGCAGATAAAGGGTTCGGGTATAAGGGAATACTTCGACATTGCGGAGCGAATGGAAGACGCGATTTCTTTGGGCGTTGGAGAGCCGGATTTCGTGACGCCCTGGAGCATACGAGAAGCGTGCATATTCTCATTGGAAAAAGGTTATACGTCCTACACGAGCAATTGGGGTCTGTTAGAGCTGCGGGAGATGCTTTCGGACAAAATGTATAGCGAAGATTCCGTGTATTACGACCCGGAGGGTGAGATACTTATAACGACCGGCGTAAGCGAAGGATTTGACCTCGCGCTGCGTGCTATTGTAAATCCCGGTGATGAAGTAATACTACACGAGCCGTGTTATGTGAGTTACAAGCCATGTACGCAGTTCACAGGCGGTATTCCTGTTAGTATAGAAACCAAAGTCGAAGACGAATTCAAGTTGAGGGCAGAGCGAATAGCGGAGCGAGTAACAGAGAAAACAAAAGCGATTGTTTTGAACTATCCGAATAACCCCACGGGTGCTGCGCTATCCCGAAAAGACTTAGAAGAGATAGCGGATGTTGCGACTGAACACGATTTACTCGTGATTTCAGATGAAATCTACGGTAAGCTGACTTACGAGGGCAAGCATACCTGTTTTTCAGCGTTAAATGGTATGAAGGAGCGGACGTTACTGCTAAACGGGTTCTCAAAGGCGTATGCGATGACGGGTTGGCGAATCGGCTACGCAGCCGGTAATAAAAATGTAATCGAGGCAATGATGAAGATACATCAGTATATAATGCTGTGTACACCGATTACGGCTCAGATGGCTGCGATGGAAGCGCTGAGATGCGATGACGAGACGGCGAAGATGGTCGGAGAATTCAACAGAAGAAGGCGGTTAATGGTTGCAGGGCTGCGGGAGATTGGGTTGAGTTGTTTTGAGCCGAAAGGTGCGTTTTATACGTTCCCGTCTATTGCGAGTACGGGTCTCACGTCTGCGGAATTTGCGAAACGGCTG
>DAOUUS010000028.1 GCA_030668065.1 Candidatus Methanophagales archaeon | reverse complement strand
CTTCTGTTATCATTTTGAACCCTGCGAGATACCGCGCACAATTCGCTCGGTGACGTACATGACCTCCCAACAATAAGTCACGGGTCACCACTGTCGCTTGCCCTGCAACGCATGAGCCCCCTACAGGCTCAAGCAGCCACAACGCAAATATTCATTGTACAAAAAAGTACGTTATAAAGCGCTTACTACGGCAACGGCGACAATAGCCAAAAAGGCGAATAGAAGTGGATAAATTGCCACAGATGTAGCTTTACCAATACGTGACGCTTTTCTACTTTCACTTGCACTTAGCAATTCTTTCGCTATAAGAAGCGTGATCAACACAATCACACCAATAGCACCAAACATCGCGGCCTGACCCAAAGCTACAACCGTCGTTGTAGTAGTTGTTACTATACTCAACATTGTTTTTTTTCTCCCTCTTTTTTATATACTATCCCTTTATCTGATTGTGACATCTGTTATAACCATGTTTTACAATGGTACATATAAAGTTTTCCGTGTATATATAAACTTTTCGGCTTTCGTAATAACAGGAAGATGACACGACCAAATGCGAAGAGACAAAAAAACTGTTAAGAACCGTGTAATTGAGTGGTTAAACCGAGGCAAATCACCCCTTTTGAAGACTCACCCTCTGTGGGGGTCAATAACACCGTCAAGAGGTTATACAAGTCGTTCCACGCAAAAAAAACACTACCGGCAGCCGCCTTTGCGGAAGCAGCCGCGGGAAAAAACAATACGAAAAAGGAACCTTAATATCGCCTTCATCTGTGCCACCTACCTGTTTCTGATTACCGGTGCAGAATTGCTAACGAGTTACGACCCGCTATTGGGCGTTGTATCGCATATATTAATCCTGTGCGGGCTGCTTCTCTACGCCGCCATAGAATACGATAGAAATAAACTCTTCGCGCAATTCCTTATGGTGCTCGTTATCCCGCCTATGATACGTATACTGAGCTTATCAATGCCGATTGTGCACTTCAGCCGTATTTTTTGGTTCATACTCATTTCTATACCTATCTTCATCGCCGTGTTCACCTGTATGTGGTTGCTAGGCATTCGCCCAAAAGATGTCGGACTTCTTATGCCACGCCTGAGGGACGCGCCAATTGAAGCGGGCGTTATACTCATGGCCGTGCCTTTCGGTATAATGGAATATCTAATTTTAAAGCCCAGCCCTCTTGGCTTGTACTTAGCAATACCTAATCTTATTGCTTTAGTACTAATCATACTTGTATGTACCGGTTTTTTAGAGGAACTATCTTTTCGTGGCTTGATGCAGTTCACCACACTGCAACTGATAAGTAAATGGTGGGCCATTCTTTTTGTGTCCGCTATTTTCGGGGTGCTTCACGCGGGCAATCTCAGCTTTCTGGATTGTCTACTTGCTTTTTCCGTTGGCGTTATGTTTTCTGTTGTACGCTATCGAACCGGTTCAATATACGGGATTACCGTTTCGCACGGCGTTATCAACATTATACTATTTGTTGTTGCGCCTCTGTACTTATAATCGCCGCCCGTGTCGCATATCCTTCCTTCGCTGCAGATCCCTTATCTGCGGATAGAACATAATTGCGAATGGTACTAACAATACCAATATGATCACTATTGTAGCGGTGACAGGACCCGTGGTGAAGAGCATGGAAATAACTGTGGGATCCTTTTTTTGTGCCTCAAACATGTAGGGAAAGGTATCCAGCATGAACTGCTCGCATATCTCCAAAATCGCATCATATGAACCATCGAGCGGAGCAAGAGCGGATATACGGATCATCGTGACAGTATTTGATACTGGTTTCTCTTTTACGTAGTAATATAGGACCACCCTTCGTTCGGTTACCGTACCATCGGGCGATTCCTTCACGACCACGAGCTTCTTGGCTGATAACGTTCTGTTTGTGGATATACCCGTTTTATTCCAGGGTTTGGTGTACAATGGATCTTCTACCCAGCTTACATCCTGTACTTGTATCTCCTCTTTACCCTCTTCTACTATTGTATAGCCCAAAGCGGGATAACATACGATCGGGGGATGGAAACTTGAGCGGTTATAGGATTGCATGACGAGGAAGAACACGGGCTGGTAAAAATCTGGGTTGGAATAAGCACGCATGAGTAGCACGTCTGCACCCAGCCTTTTGGCAAGCCCCTTTGTGTCGTAATCCGTCCCCCACCAGTTACCAATCTCCTTCGGGAATGCACGCATGTGCTCATTACTACCGAAATCTATCTTCGCTCGCACTAAGGTCTCATCCGAAGACGCATGCGAGAGTTCGGTGCCTATGGTCGTGAACGATTTGGCAAAGATCATGGACGGTGTTGAAAAGAGCAATATAATCACGAAGGTAAGCAAAAGAACTCCAATCACCTTATGGTATTCATCAAAGAATCTTCTCATATTATTCCCTCGCTGTCACCTTACATCCAATAACAATACTGACTAATATTAAACATATAAATGCGATGAAGAATAGCAGCGGGCTGAAGAAAGTATGGAAGAAACCGGTCGCTGTGTCTGCGCCGTATGCCTCTGCAATCAGTAGTAGGGACACGATTCTGAGTATGTTTGCGAAAAGGGCTATCGGGACCGCTACAAGAAGGAGAGTAGCTTTTTTGTATAGCGGGCATTTTAAAATATAGATAAATATTGTGGCTAAAGCCAGTAAAGAGATTAGCGAATTCATGCCGCTGCACGGTGCACCGACAATAAAAGAAGCGTTTTGTAGATGTATCTCCGCGCCTGTTCTCTCAATGGAAATCCCCAGCATCTCTATGATTGATGCGGCATAACAAGCGGAGAGCGATTGCAGGTGGTATGCGACTTTGCTCAGCCACTCGACTGGCAAGGGGATGGCGAAGATGAGGTACGCTATCGGGAACAGAAGGGCACGCAGCATGCGTTTACCATAGAAGTACAGGAGTAACCCGGTTGCGGTGAACAAGAAAGAGAGCGCGGTTAAAAACGGAAAGACTTTGATAATACCGATCGCGAAGAGGAATAGCCCGAAAGCGAAGATGTAGATGCCGAAAGGCCCGGGTTGTTCTATCTCGCATTCCTTATTATAGCGCTGAATGTTTAGCCATGCGATGACGCAGGATATAATCACTATCAAGAATCCGTGTGTGTAGTAAGGGTCGGTTAGCCAGAGATTCACCAGCCATACAAAAGTAGGCAGGTATAATATGGCTAATAGGACTACGATGAAAATCGTGATTTTTTTCATTTTTTACAACGTATAATAGTTCTTTGCTAAAGCTAAAAAGATCTTTTTCTGAGATGGTTAGCACGTGACACATAAAGTGTTGGGACGAAAAGATCTGCCACATACCCCTGGATTAAATTAAATACACATTAGCAAATAATAAGTTATGTATCTAACAAAGTGCAATGAATAATCGAACATATATTCTGTATCACGGATCGTTTGGCGAACTGGTAATGGGGCATCTGGTTACGAGCGGATTTGCCGACCGTATTGTTGGCTTATACGACCTGAAAGTCGCGTCTGTATCGCTTGACGACCCGGAGAATGACATGCCCGAAGACATACCGCTATGCGAGTGTGACCTGCTGCTGGTGCTTGGGATACTGCCCAAGGCTGGAGATCTTGTACCGATTATAGTGGAAAAGACAGGTGCAAATGCTGTTATATGGCCCATTGAAGACCCGAACCTGATACCCGAAGGAAGATATTCAATAGAAACTGAACTCAAAGAGAAGGGCATATCTGTGGAATTCCCGGAACCGCTTTGTGCGCTGGAGCGAAGCGATAATGAAGTGATAAATTCTTTTGCTGATGTTTTAGGTAAGCCCAAATTCGGACTGCGACTCAACACGAAGAATAAGGTAATCGAAACCGTAAAGGTGATCCGTGATACTCCTTGCGGATCCGCGTCAAAGATCGGGGCTAAGCTCGTGGGAATGTCTTATGAAGACCTGGGCGCATTCGAGGAGCAGGTAAAGCAAATGCACGATAACGAGTGTGTTGCTTACATGGGTCCGGATAGACCGATAATGCAGCAAGCGGGTGAATTGCTCGGCGAGGCATTAAAGGCTGCTTTGGTCCCACAGCAAAAAGATGAAAGAACTAGTTAATTCTTTCTTCTCATACCAACGCAAATGTATAACGCGAGCAGCCCAAGCGAAAACAGAATAATCGTGGACAGTTCTGGAATCGGTGCGCATAGAACATGTTCTTCGCGATTTCCTGTGAAGTTCACGATGCCTTTCTCTGTATTATCATAATAATCGTAGATGCTTGCGTTTATCTCCGTTTCACTGTTCGTGCCCCACCAGTTATTTGTTGCATTGACATAATCACTCTGGTGGTTGTAGAAGTTCCACTCGTAGCCGCCGCTCGATACGTTTTTGTTGCCGTTCATTACGATGCTGTTATTCTCGATTATGTTACCTGTGCTTCCAGACGTTAAATTGAAACCACCATTGCTATTATAAGCTACCCAGTTACATAAGATGTTGTTGTTAGACGCATTGTAGAGGTAAATGCCAATGTCGTTGTGCCGTGCGGTGTTTCTTGTTACGTTATTGTGCTCGCAACCCGCACATAAATATAACCCGTACCAATTGTTAGTTACGTTATTAGCCGAGATGTTGCAATGGTCTATACCACCGAGATAAATACCGGCATTAGAAGTCCCTGTCACACCTTCTACCGTGAATCCACTGATGTTTACGTAATCTACGCTTACATTGAATACATGGTCGCTTGAGTCCGCAGCTTTAACAATGCAATTCGCAGTACCGTTCTCCGATTCTACCGTCACCCTCTTGTTCACATTCACGTTCTCAGTGTAGATCCCGTCTCTTACGAGTATCGTGTCTCCCGCAGTTGCATTATCAATTGCCCATTGTATCGTTGTATAATTATCGGGCACGTAAATCACCCCTGTTGTAATAATCAAAGAGTACGACTGTGGTCCTTCTGGAATACTCTTTCCATTTACATTTATGGTATATGTATCGCTTGTTGAAGCGTCTATTACTACCTGCTCTACGTTGTTTATATCGTCTATACCCGTTGTCGCAGGGTTGCCTGGATTAGTACGGTCCAAAGACCAGGGGTAATATGTGCTGCCGTCTCTTGTTATGTTAAGGTCTAAATTATTAACCAATACGATTGCAGCCGCTACCGTACCTTTCTCATCAGTCCAGACGAGAGTAGCCTTCAGCTCAACACCTGCAGGAACATACACATTGTACGTATCCACCTCGGTTTGGTTTATCACACCTTCGATTATTGTCGGAACCGGATGGTTGTCTGACCTGATTACGTCCACCGCCGCAGTTGCATTTACCAAACCCCAGCCATATGTGTAATTTGGACCAGGACTTCCAAGGTCATCCGCAGTGTGTATCAGCAATGCCTTAACCGTAGCTGGTGTTGGATCTGCACCCGAATGAGTACTTCTGTAGTCCTGATAGATCAAGGCAGCACATCCTGACACTGCTGACGCAGACATGGAAGTTCCTCTCTTCACCGCATAAGATTGTGCCGGCATAGTTGATTTTATGCCGTAATCACCACCCGTTTCATCCCCCGGTGCAGAAAGATCTGGCTTTATCCTGCCGTCATCAGTAGGACCTCTACTGCTAAAACATGTGTGTCCATTGGTATCTGAATATGTAGCACCGACGGTAATAGTATTCTTTGCGGTGCCGCCAGGTCCGGGTAATCTGCCCCATGGATGTTTACATGGATAATCTCCTGAACAATTTGTGTTGCCCTCTTGGTTGCCCGCACTGAACACGATGGTAATTGTATTGTTATCCAGCCTACCATCTACAATCCAATCGTAGTTCTGACTCTCAGAGTCATAGTCCCCATACCAACTGCAACAACCATAACTTGGTGGGTCTATCTTATATCCCCATGAATTTGTTGAAATCACTGCATTGTGATTCACAATAGCATCAAAGGTTTCGAAGTCCCGTTCTGTTATATCATCGGGCCATTCATACGTGACGAGGTTAGCACCTGGTGCCATCCCTCTTAGAAGGAGCCCTGCACTATTAGTGCCGTTTCCTATTGCAGTACCTGCGACATGGGTGGAATGTTCCATTATTGAACTTCCGGTATCACCCACAGTAACTCTTCCTGCAAGGTCATTGTGACTCCAGTCAGCCCATCCGCTATCCCATTCTGCTATCACCACTCCTGAACCATTCAGATAGTATGGTGCTGCCTGCACGGTATCAACTTTGAGTGCAGCACGTGAACCGTAATTGTTGATTGTCTTTGGCGGGGGCACGGATTCTATCCACTCAACGGGGTCTTCGCTTGCAAGACTCGAAATAAAATTTTCATGTACTGAGACAGTCCACACGTTGCCGCCCCACGGACTTGGTCCTGCAACCACACGTCCGTACTTTATTATGACCTGTTTCGCTTCGTCCGCGGAAACGTCACTAAAGAACGTGACCAACAAGTTCGCAGTCCCGTTTGGGTTGACCGCCCAAGCGCCGACACCATAATCCCTTATCTGTGGTGACACCTTGTCCTCTGGCAATATATTACCTATCCATCTCACGTTCGGCTGCGCAATTATATCCGATGCAGATTCGCAAGGGATATCGGCAAACCACGCATTATTTGGAATATAGGTTTGTAAATCAACCTCAAGGTACTCGTTAAGCGCAGCTTTTTCGCTTGCATTTGGTACCTGATAGAACTGCATTAACACATGTGTCTTCTCAACACCAACTTCCCCCAGAACCTCCAATTTCGACTTGACGCCATAATTCAACCCCGTGTCGGGCACAAACTGCCTTGATTTCAGAATGATTTCTGTTGATCTATCATCTAGATTCACAGATGTTGTATCTGCTGCTACTGTCAACACTCCCAACACTGCAATTACTGCCAGTATTCCGAACGCTGCTGTTATTCCGTTTCTCGTGTTACCCATTTTAGATGTTGCTCGTCATAGTTATTGAATGCGTGTCCACCAATTCGATATTCTCAATGTTTGTGATTGTCTTTGGTGGAGGTACGGACTCTATCCATTCTACCGCGTCTTCTCCGGCAAGATTTGATATTGTACCTTCAGGTACTGTAACAGTCCAGACATTACCGCCCCACGGGCTTGGTTCCGTGACCACACATCCGTACTTTTCTATAATCTGTTCCGCTTCGTCAGTCGAAACGTCTTCAAAAAACGTAACTAACAAGTTCACTGTGTTGTTGGATTTTACAGGTCCAGAGCCGGCACAATAATCCCTTATGTGCTGTGAAATCTTGTCCTCGGACTGTATGTTACCTATCCACCGCACGTTTGGCTGCGCAATTATATCGGATACCGATTCGCAAGGAATATCAGCAAACCATGCGTTATTTGGTATATATGTCTGTAATTCTACATCAAAAAATTCGGTGAGTTCTGTTCTTTCGGTGGTATCTGGCATGCTGTGAAATTGAATTAGCACGTGCATTCGTTCACAACCCGCTTCTGCAGTTACCGCGAGATCAGACGAAAGATTATTGTCTATCCCTGGGTCAGGCACAAATCGCCTTGACTTCAGCATGATTTCTGGTGCTGTATTTGTTCTTACCAAGGTCCTGGAACCGTGGATATAAGTGGTCGGAGGAGCTGCAACTATATATGCCCTCCGAATAACACTCCTACTGACAGAAGCTGTCACATAACTCTTATTGGTCGTAATCGTGCATACATTCCCATATCTGACTATGGGCTGTGTTGTATTGTCGTCCGTAGACCTGTAATAGTTAAAGCAATAGTGGCGTGTGCCCGATTTGACCGTGAATACTTCGCGCGTGTCCGAGTTTGTTATCGGTCCACCGGGATTGAGAACAGCCGTATCAGTGCTGTTGGTAACAGAATCTGATATAGCAAAGGCCATGGGATACGCAAACGCGGCTGCCGTCAATATGCACGCTGCGATTGCCAATATCCCGGCCACACTAAACAACCTTTGGGTCTTTTTAGTTATCATCTTCTTCCCTCCCTTTTGCACTTCATATTCTTAACGTTTCTCAGCACAGTATAATGATAAAAGGACTGTATAACACTCCCTTTTTAGTTTATTTATCCTCTGCCCTCTTCCCTTCTTCCGCCCTTTATATCCCTAACGCTTCTTAGTACGTTAGTGACGGATGATGGTTTAACATATGTACTTAACACATATAAAAGGTGCGGGTGATGATGTTAATAGTGCCGTAAAAGTCATTTTTTTTTTGGTGCATTACCTTTTGCTTTTTTTGCTTTTATTCCGGCTCGTACTCACAAATAATTCTGAAAGTATAACTCGCCCACGAACTTCTCCATGAATCCGTCCTCTTCTTCGAGTTTCACGTGCTCGATTCGCATAGCCGCTGCTTCTGCATCTGCCCTCTTTGTCCTTGAAATCAACGCCTGTCTCGCACCTTCTATCGCGGCATTGCCCACTTTTTTTATCTTATCCCGCGCAATATCCGGAAGAAGGCCTATACGTATTGCATTCTCCGTGTTTGTAAAGTTAACGAACCCGCCTGCGAGATATAAACGGTCTATATCGCCAATCGCAATCCCGTATCTCTCTATCAACACCCTTATGCCAACAGAAACAGCGGTTTTTGCCAGATTTAGCTGGTCTATATCCCTTTCCGATAGGCTAATGTCCTTTGCTATCCAGAATTCTTTTTCCGCGCCGCGGAATTTGCCTCTACCGTTTATCAGCCCGTTATCCAGAAGTTCCGCCAGCGTGTCTATCAATCCCGACCCGCAAACTCCGACTGGCTGCTCGGTGACACCCTCGCCAATCGTTTTGTACGTTACCGCGCCGTTCTCTATCTTCACTTCTTTTATCGCACCGTTTACGCCACCAATTCCGCACGTTATACTGGCACCTTCAAACGCGGGACCCGCAGCACATGACGTTGTAATCATCCTGTCTTTATTTCCCAGTACGATTTCCGTATTGGTCCCAACGTCTATTGCCATGCCTATCTCATCGTGTTTGTACATCTCAGTCGCGAGCACCACCGCCAACGCATCAGCACCGACAAAACCGCCGATCAGTGGAAGCCCGTAAACCCACGCTCTGGGATTCGCCATAAGCCTGAGCTCTTTCACTGTTTTACTCACCGACTTTGTGCTTTCCGGTTCGTAAGGGCTTTTACCCAGCGACTCGACGGGATACCCAAAGAACAGGTCCCTCATCACAGGATTTCCGACTACTACAATGTCATATACATTTCGGTGCTCTGTCAGACCTCTAATCATCTCGCTCACGACATTGCGTATTTCTATTTTGAGCGTATCCTTTTCTCTTCGCGCAAATTCTATCCGCGAGATTACGTTATTACCGTATTTTGTCTGTGGATTTTCTCTTGAACTCGTAGAAAGCACAGCCCCGGTTTCAAGGTCTATTAGATACATGGCAAGCGTGGTTGTCCCGATGTCAAGAGCGATTCCGTATAGTGCACCCGTGTACTTGCCCCCATCTATTGACACCCGTTCATCAGTCCGGCGTACAAGAGGTTCAAGCGGTATTTCCTTATATTCACCGAACTCTAAAACGTAGTAAGTTCTTCTTGGCACTCGCACGTAAATGTGCTTGTCGGTTTTTGATATTCTTGCCTGGCACGCGAGTCTGTGACTATCATCCTGAATAAATTCGTTTTCCGTCTCTGTCTTATCCCGCAGCGCCCCGGGTGCGCACTCAACCTCAATCAGACACTGACCACATTTGCCCTCTCCGCCACAAGATGCGTTTATCTCTATCCCAAGCTCCTGTAAATAAGAAAGTATAAACCGCCCTTTAACGAGTTTTGCTTCTTTTCCACACTCTGGAAATATGATGTTCATAAAACTTTACCAGTAGTACAAAGGGAAAACGGTATTTTAAATCTTTGTTTACCTTATTAATCATATGGACACAGTGGACGCACTGCTTGACGTAAAAAAGAAGAGGATAGAATCTTTTTGCGACGAAATGCTGAACAGTGGAACGGATGTATATGGCGTTATTGACGAGCTGACCAGTGGACTAAGGGAAATCGGAGATGGTTACAAGGAAATATACTTTGATGCGGAACTCATGGTCGCGGGCTGGAACGCGAAAAAAGCGTTAGATATTCTTAAGCCGCTGCTACAAGAAGCGGAAAAAAATAGTATAGGTAAAATCGTTATCGGTACGGTCAAAGGAGACGTTCACGATATAGGGAAAGATATAGTCAATATAATGCTATCTTCAGAAGGTTTTGAAGTAATTGACCTCGGCACGGACGTCAGCAAGGAGCAATTTGCGGATGCCGTGCGTGAAGCCGAAGCCGACATCCTCGCAATGTCTGCGTTACTTACGACAACACGGGAATATATGGCCGAGGTAATAAAACATTTTAAAGAAGAAGGCTACACGGTAAAGATAATGGTCGGCGGAGGCGCAGTCACTTCGGAATATGCCACGGAAATCGGTGCAAACAGCTACGGTATGGATGCCATTGACGCGGTAAAGAAGGCAAAGGAGCTTGTGTAACTTTTATGTACAAAAATCCGTATACCGGTAAATTCATCGCGTTTGAAGGGCTTGATGGTGCGGGTTCTACAACGCAAGCGGGGAAATTGACTGTTTACTTAAAGGAGCGGCTTAAAAAAGTGCATCTTACTAAAGAGCCTACGAATAATCTTATCGGTGGCCTGATTCGTGGACAGTTGACAAAAGAATGGCGAACCGGTCCGGAATGCCTTCAGCTATTGTTTACGGCGGATCGAGCACATCACTTAGAGAAAGAGGTTATCCCGCTGTTAAAGCAGGAGATAACTGTGATAACCGACCGCTACTTCTTTTCTTCTGTTGCTTTTGGGTCTTTGGGGATAGAAGACAGAGACTGGCTACGGAAGATTAATGACCGGTTTATACTGCCCGACCTCACGTTTCTGCTCCATGTATCGCCTCAGGTTTGTCTTCATCGGATAAAAGAGAACAGGTTTCATCTGGAACTGTTTGAAGAAGAAGAGCATATAGCGAAGATCTGGCGCACTTATAACGAGCTGGCGCAAGAATTTGAAAATGTATATGTCATCAATGGCGAAAAACCCGCGGAAGAGGTG
>DAOUUS010000042.1 GCA_030668065.1 Candidatus Methanophagales archaeon | reverse complement strand
TTAGGTGAAATGCGTAGTCCACGGTAGGTCACAAGTAGGACTCAGCCTTATCAAACGTTCATCAATTAATCGCAGAGTCTGATAATTCCACACACACTTTTGTGACACTAAAAAGGCTATCCAGCCACCGAAAGTCACGATAGGCACAGTTGTTATATATTAATAACTATACATGAAAGAGTGGTATTTACACCTTCACTAAAAACTACATGCTCTGTCGCTATTTGGCTTAAGTTTACGGAAATGCTCAAAAGATTATCAAAGCACTCGAAAAGAAGGGATTTGTACTGGATAGGATTAAAGGAAGCCATCATATTTACTACCATCCGGAAACGAAAAGAAGAGTCGTTGTTCCTTTTCATAAAAAAGATTTACCCAGGGAGACATTGCTTGAAATATTAAAACAGGCGGGTATAAGTAAAGAGGAGTTAAGAGATCTACTATAAGTGTTGCTAACCAGTACTCACATACTAGCTGTTCGCTCTCCGCGCGCAACATCACCTTCTTCTGTCTCAGCCACCACGTAGAAATATTCACGTACATCCCTAACTCGCTTTTGCTTTCCTTCATTCTCCATTTCATGCAAATAGGACTTCACGTGAGTACGCACTCGTGGCTTATCCAATTTCTTCTTTAACTCTCGTGAAGTGCACTTACCTGAATAATTTTTATAGATTGCATCAAACGATGTTGGCTGCTCTGTCAATACCCCTTGTAACACATCCTCCAAGATACTTCGATGTTTCAGCTCTATTCCACAACCTCTCGGCTTTTGCTATTTCTGCCATACCTGGTTCGTCATGACTTGGAGCATAACTATCAATTTCACCATAATCACCGGGACAGTTTGCGGTGCAAACTGTCCCTGGTTTCATGTTGCCTATATCAAACTGGGATAGCTGAGGCTGACTTGCTTTTGATTTCATGTAATCTCGCAAGTCATTAAAGAACGTCCATACACCAAATCCCTACAGCGGAAAAGAACAAAACAGACGTAAAAACACACGGTATTTCTCAATATCCTCAAAATCCGTGCATACTTATAGTCACAATTACGCTTTCACCATATCTCTGAACTCCTGCTCATCTATTACATTCACACCAAGCTGCACTGCCGTTTCTAACTTAGAACCTGGATCTTCCCCTGCCACCACATAATCGGTCTTCTTCGACACGCTCGAAGCCACTTTCCCACCTAACCGCTCTACTACGCTCTTCGCATCTTCCCGCGACATAGAAATCCGACCGCTAAAAACAAACGTCTTGCCTGCCAGAACCTTCTCTTCCTCTGCTACTTTTTCCGGCTTATCGTACCACACACCCGTACTTTCCAGCTTATCTAACAATTCATTCGTGCTTTCCTGCTCGAAGAACAGAAGGACGCTTTTCGCTACTTCCGGCCCTATATCCGGTATGAGTACCAACTCATCATAACTCGCATTCCGTAACGATTCCAGATCCCTAAAATTACCAGCGAGCAAAGACGCCGTATGTACTCCTACATGTCTTATCCCCAGAGCGTAACTGAATCGCGAAAAAGTTGTTTTTTTGCTCGTTTCGATAGCTTTCAATAAGTTCCGTGCAGATTTATCGCCCATCCGCTCCAGCTTCAATAAGTCTCTTCTCGTTAAGAAGAACAAATCCGCAGCATCAGAAACCGCTTTTTTATCCACTAACTGCTCTATTACTTTCTCGCCCAAACCTTCTATGTTCATTGCGCGTAACGAAGCGAAATGCTTTATCCGCTCCTTCAACTGCGCACTGCAAGAAACCCCTATGCACCGCACAACCGGGCCCTCTTTCAATACAGCCGCGCCGCATACCGGGCACCTGCCGGGCATCTGGAATTCTCTCTCCGCGCCCGTCCTCTTTGATTTTATTACGCTCACAACTTCGGGTATAACATCGCCCGCACGTTCCACAACGACCGTATCTCCAATCCGGACTTCCTTCCTCTGCAATTCATCTTCGTTATGCAATGTCGCCCGGCTCACGGTTACACCACCTATCTGCACCGGTTCCAATACGGCAACGGGCGTTAAAGCGCCTGTTCGTCCCACCTGTACCACTATATCATTCACCCGCGTGAATTCTTCCCTTGCCGGGAACTTGTATGCAATTGCCCACCGGGGACTCCTTGAAATCGTGCCCAGCCGGTCTTGTTGCGCTATGCTATTTACCTTGATAACTATCCCATCAATCTCATAATCCAACTCATCCCTTCGCGCATTCATGTCTTCATGGTATTTAATCACGTCTTCAAGCGCATTAAAACGTCTTACTAACTGACTTACCTTGAATCCTATCTTCCGTAGATACTCCAGTATATCCCACTGTGTTGAAAACTCTTGCCCTTCCACCCGGCCAAGCCCATACGTGAAGAAATCGAGTGGGCGTGCCGCGGTAACCCTCGGATCAAGCTGCCTTACGGAGCCAGCCGCAGCATTCCGCGGGTTTGCAAACATCTTCATGCCCCTTCTGCCCAACTCAGTATTCAGTTCTTTGAACTTACCTACTGGCATGAATACCTCGCCCCTAACTTCCTGTAAAGGTAAAGGTCGCGCATCCGAGAGAATACGCAGTGGTATCGTCTTTACCGTCCGCAGATTCTGCGTTATGTTCTCGCCTGTCTTTCCATCTCCTCGCGTGCTACCCGCGTGGAAAACGCCATTCCGATAAACAAGTTCCATAGCCAAGCCGTCTATCTTCGGCTCTACTACATACACTATCTCCTCTTCGCTACTAAGAGTCCGCTTTACCCGTTTGTCGAATTCTCGTACCTCGCTTGCCGTAGTAACGCTGTTTAAACTCAACATTGGTATGCTGTGCTCGTAGGCACCAAATTCCGTTAGAGGTTTCGCACCTACCCTTTGCGTAGGCGAATCCAATGTTATCAACTCAGGATACTTAGCTTCGAGTTCATCTAATGCTTTAAACAACCGGTCATATTCCGCATCCGAGATCTCAGGCTCGTTCAACACATAATAGCGGTAATTGTGATAGTGTATCTTCTTCCTCAGTTCCTCAATACGCCCCTCTGAGGTCTCTTTCCGTTCTCCCTCACTCATACATATATGGTAGCTCAAAAACAGATAAAAATAATATGAATAAGGAAGTTAAGAAATAGAAGAGAGGATAAAGACATGGCAGAAGAAGCGAAATATAAAGAGGCGAATGTGAATACGTTAATACCAGGTCCCGATTACTTAGCGAGTGGTGTCCACATAGGGACGCAGCAAAAGACGGGGGATATGAAGAGATTCATTTACCAGGCGAGACCGGATGGGTTATATCTGTTAGACATAGAAACAATGGATTTGAGGTTGAGGATAGCGGCACGGTTTTTAGCGGATTATGAACCCTCCTCTATATTAGTGGTCTCAGCGAGAGAATATGGGCATCATCCCGTGACAATGTTCGCGAAGGCGACGGATGCGTACCCAATAGTCGGACGATTTATCCCCGGGACCTTGACGAATCAGGGTTGTGACTACTTCGTTGAACCTTCTATTCTTGTCTTAACCGACCCTCTGACGGATGCGCAGGCGTTGAGGGAAGGAGTGAGTACGGGCATCCCCATAGTGGCGTTATGTGATACAAATAACTCCACATCTGACGTAGATTTTGTCATTCCTACGAATAACCATGGCAGAAAAGCGCTTGCTACTATTTATTGGTTACTTGCGCGGGAGTTGTCACGAGAGCGACACAAAAAAGAGGGAAACGAAGAAGAATTTACATTCAATTACGCCGTGGACGATTTCGAAGCGGAACTATAGTAGCTTATTTAAGGTAGTTAGTTAGCGTATGTGAGGGACGTGAAATGAGGAGTACCGTAGTAGCAGGTGGATTTTACGAAGCAGAAAGGAACCTGTTGGAAGAGCAACTGAACGAATGTTTCTCGGGTGTGTCACGGGAAGAAAATGCGGATATTATCGGCGCTGTGGTGCCGCACGCGGGGTACATGTATTCTGGCGCGGTAGCTGCGAGCGTTTACGCACAACTGCCTAAAGCAGATACGTACGTCATCCTTGGTCCTAATCACCAAGGTGTGGGCTCCCTTATTGCAGTTGCCCAAGACACCTGGAAAATGCCATTGGGCGAAGTGGAAGTGGACAAAACCTTTGTAGATGCACTGCCAAAACGCATTATTGACCTGGATGAAACAGCACATAAGTACGAGCATTCCATAGAAGTTCAGCTCCCTTTTCTTCAATTCCTATTCGATAAAACGTTCCTCTTCGTCCCTATCTGCATGAGTTTATACGATGAAGAAACAACGCGCGAGGTGGGTGAAGACCTAGCGGATACGATTGCCCAAATAGATAAGAAGGTAATACTGATTGCATCGTCTGATTTCACGCATTACGAACCCGATGAGATTGCGAGATCCAAGGATAAATACGTGATAGAAGCGATAACCGAGTTGAATGTTGCTAAGTTATATAACAGGATATACGAGCGGAAAGTGTCCTTGTGTGGTCTTGGTCCGATAGCAGCGGTGATGTACGCGGCGAAGAAACTTGGGGCAACCGAGGGCAAGTTGATAAGCTACGCAACGAGTGGCGACAGCACTGGTGATAGGTCAAGTGTCGTGGGATATGGCGGCATCATAATCCGTTGAGTCAATCATTACACAATAATTACACTACACACACTATCACACACAGCCCGATGAAACCGCAAAAAGAACTCCGGAACACTGTTGCATGCCGTATATTCTTCAAGGAGTTATTACAGAGCAACTTATTCGTGAATACAGATGGCAGTAGCGTTCTCGTTACACCCACAGGTGCAAGCTGCAATAAGCTCTTCGGGGTGGGTGTAGTAAAAGAGACAGAGAAAAGAGGGAAGATAACGAAGATAAAAATAAGCGACATGACGGCTACGCTTAATATCTATACGGCTAAAGCATTTCACGTGGAATCCGGCGTTTTCATGGCTTTTGTTGCTAAGCTGCATGTGCGTGCGAATACGGATAAAGGTATTCTCATGATCGTAGAGGAAGCGGCACCGGTGGCAGAATATGTAAGAGATACGGAGATATTAACAACAGCGAAGAGGACAATGGAGCGGGTAGAACTGCTGCGAAACCTTACATTAACTAAGAATGAGTTATCTAATGGTGTAGAACATGCCGAAAATGCGTTGAGGGAACCGGTAAAGCACTACGCGATTGATGACGATAAACTGGATGCCTTAGCGGAGATGGCAATAAACGCCGTTAAGGGTGTGTGGCAGTATCACAGTAAAACGACAAAGGAAATGGTTTTAGATGTGTTGGGAAAAGCAGGGAATAGTAGTATGGACCGCATGAAGTTAACGAGTGAGTTAGAAAAGAGGGGGCTGGTGGAAGAATGGATAGAGGAAATAATCGAGGAGTTAATAGAAGAGGGGCGATGCTATGAACCTGAGGCAGGGGCGGTGAAGGTGGTGTAATTATGGAATCGTTTGAAAAAGTGAAATGGATGCAATTGCCACGGAATATAGTGATTGGCTCTAACGTCCTGGCTGAGATAGGTACGGTGTGCAAACACATAGGAGTGGGAAAAGAGGCAACGATAGTTACAGGTGCGCACTATACAAGAAAAATAGCAGGCGAGAAAGTGTTTGAGGTTTTATCTGATGCGGGATACGAAGCCCAGTTGGTAGAAGTGCAAGCGATAAGCAGAGAAAGTATAGAGCAGGTGAAAGCGGAGGCAATAGGTGCGAAGTTCATACTCAGTGTTGGTGGTGGAACGGTCATAGATACGGGCAAGATTGCTTCTTTTGAGATGGATATTCCTTTCATTTCTGCTCCTACTATCGCATCGCACGATGGTATAGCGTCATCGCGTGCTTCGGTAAAGGATCCAGAAGGTGGCAGTCCTGTTTCCATACAGACACATGCACCTCTTGCTGTTGTCGCGGACACGGGGATAATATCGTCGGCGCCTTACCGGTTTACCGCTGCGGGTTGTGGTGACATCATCGCCAACTATACCGCGGTACGCGATTGGCGACTTGCACAGCGGTTGAAGAATGTCGAGTTCAGCGGTTACGCAGCCGCTCTTTCTGAGATGACTGCGGATATGATACTAGCGAACTTTAAGGAGATACGAGGGGGAAACAGGAGGACGGCATGGACAGTAATAACGGCACTGGTGTCCAGTGGTGTTGCAATAAGTATTGCAGGCTCCTCAGCTCCGGCTTCTGGCTCTGAACATAAATTCAGCCATGCTCTAAATATAGTTGCCGATAAACCCGCGTTGCATGGTGAGCAATGTGGTGTTGGGACTATAATGATGACATACCTGTATGGCGAGGATTGGCAGCGGATTCGAGACGTGCTAAAAGTTATTGGTGCACCTACAACGGCAAAGGATTTAGGCATAAAAGAGGAATATATAATTGACGCACTTACCTTAGCACACCGGATTAACCCTGACAGATACACAATATTAGGCGAATCAGGGCTCACACGAGAAGCAGCGGAAAAACTCGCGCGGGCTACGGGCGTAATAAATTAAGGATGTGATAAGGGGCATGGAGACAGGAAGAGTCGTAACGTTGATTGGTGCCAAGTTGGCGAATGTAGGAGAGGAGTTCATCTTTTCGGGTGCTGCGACTGAGTGTGAAGAGTGTAAATTGAAAAAATCGTGTATCAATCTCGATGTGGGTAGAAGGTACAGAATAGAGAAGGTGCGAGAAGAGATAAAACACGATTGTTACATCCACGAAGACGGTGTACGAGTGGTAGAAGTGATAGAACCGCCAATAAAAGTAGCTATTGATGCGAAACAAGCTATGAAAGGCTTTAAAATAGTTTTTGCGCCTGTTGATTGCGAACTACCGGAACTATTTGATTTATGCCAGCCTATGGGCCTAAAAGAGGGCGATAGATGCACTATTCTGAACGTAATAGACGATATAATGGGCGAAAAGAAGGGCCTGAAATTGGTTGAAGTACAGAGAGAAGCGAAATGAAAAGAGATACAGTGGCGTTTTATCGCGAAGTCCGAGAGAATACAGCGGCACTCAAAACGCATTTGGCGCATCTCAACGCTCTCGCTCCGTGTCATTAGCAGTAAATAAATACAAAATGTTTGTAGGTGTAGATCACGGAACCGTTGGAATACGATTTGCAGTGCGAGATGTCGAGGAAGTACGAGTTTTTGTGCTGGCGAGGAAGGAAGCAGCGGGGATGGACGGCAAGCAGATTTTAAGAGCAGTAGAAGAAGGTCTGGAAATAAAAACAGAAGAGATCGAACTGGCTGCACTGACTTATTCGATGGGCGATGGTTTCTCAACGATAAAGGATATAAGAACTGTGCGGAATCGTGGTGTAGTAAGTGTGGAAGGGGCGGGTGCAAAGGTCGGAGGTGGTACAAAAGTGTTTAATGCGATAAAGACCGCGAACATTCCTACTATCATGATACCGGGGCTACATGCAGGCACGGAAAAAATAGACCGCAGGATGAAGTTCTTCTCGCATTGTGCAAGCCCGGAAAAGGTGGGTGTTGCATACCACATATATAAAAAAGGTTTCGAGCACTTTATCTTCTCTGACGTTAGCTCTAACACGGTTACGATGTGTGTAGCGGGAGGCGTAATATTAGGAGCAATAGATGCTTGTTTGGGCTCGCCTGGGTTGTATCATGGTCCGATAGACCTTCAGTTATTAAGAGATATTGATGGTGGAAAGCTGAGCGCAAACGAAGCCTTTTCAAACGCAGGCGTATTACGTAAGAGCTGGTTGACAGAAAAGGAGGATGAATTTGCTCTCGATGCACTATCATTGTTTGTTGCGATGGAAATATCGGCGATGTGCGTTCTTATTAATGATTATGGGACATCTACCCACGAAGTTTTCTTGACCGGCTCGGCAGGAGATAGTCGAGAGATGAAGAGTAAAATAGATAAGCTATTAGGCGTTAAAACTAAGACTCTAACTCGGTATAGTGCTGCGATCGGTAGTGCGGAAATAGCAGAGGACGTTTTTCACGGCGCTACGAACATACTGGGTATAGAAGTAAAATAACTCTAAGCGGTATAAGCATTTTGGTATTGGTGGCTTCATTCCAAAAGTCGATAGAAATTGCTGTACCTTATTGCAACACACCCGCATAATATACACAACAAAAAAGTAAAAGTCAGACTCGTAGCCAAGTATTTTACTGTTATCATCTTTACAACCCTTTCATCTACCACTCTTCATCTTTTCTTAATTTAGGGTCAATCTCATATTTAGTAACGTTGTACTTTACTCGATACTCTTCTCTTATCTCCTTAATCTTCTCTAAAAGTGCCTCGTCTAATTTTTTAAGTTGACTTAGTACACCTTCAATTTTTTTATCAAGTTCGTTTATCTGTGGTGTATCTCGAAATTTTAATAATTCATCCCGGTACTTTTCCCAAAAATCAATACGAGGTTGGATAGTGTAAGGACTTCGCTCTATCGAACATCTAAGATTTATGATATAATTCACAAAAATAGGTTCTGATTCATCGAAAACCTCTGCTCTCAATCTATAAGCTTCCTCTCTCGATTCGTTGAAGTTATTCTTTAAAACTTTTAAGCGTTCTGTAAGTTCCGGTGTTTTAACCTTGCCTTCTATCTTAGCATAGAACGCATTCAGTTCATCGTATAAAGCATTATGGGAATGAAACTTAGTTTCCAAACTAGGATTTTTTCCGATGACATCTCTAAGTGCAGCATTCCTCTCTTTTTTATTACCATCGAAACGTTTTGATAGCCCTTTGTCGAAGCGACCTTCCCCTGATCTATCTCGACACCAAAAAATTTCGTTGTCTTGAATCGCTTTAATTTCCAGTCCCAAAAAACGAATAGCCGGCGTCAAAACATCTTGAACCTCTTCTAAAGTTCTGTTTCTTCCCCAGTCTTTCACCATTAATTCCGTTTGTTCGCTAACTTTCTTTGCGTACCAGGAGGTTATCACAACCAGAGCCGCAACAAGAATAATATTGATTATTACACCGATGGCATCCCAGTTCAATTGTCCATTATTGCAGAAAATATCTGTGATATTCATGTTCAAAGCGATTTTTTATAGTTAAGATAGATATTCATAAAATGTTAGTACCGGATAAGTTCATTATCCGCACCAGATTTTTAGGTGAGGCGGCGGTTTTTCAACCACCATTATTCAACGAGCACCTGCGGATGTATGAGGCTATCCTTTAACGTGCCCCATTGTCAGGAGTGCGATCCGTTTCGCAACAACCACCAACAGGCGGTTTCATTACACCTTCCCCCTCTAAATAGCGGAACTTTTGTCCACTTTACAAATGACTTTTCTCTCTCTTAGCGCGGGTTCTTTCCTCGTAGAAAGAAAGCGTTGCACCATAATTTTACTACTTCTTGCCCTTTCCGCCCTTTCGCTTCATAGTGGGGCGAATCGCGCCACATGCGTCACATTTCACCACCCAGACACGGTCCATCTTAATGATATGCGTGTCCGGTTTCTGACACTCCCAGCATAGCACGTATTCATCCACGAATCGCTGAATTTGGTGTGCCATATCATCCGGCGAGAATCGGCCCTGAAAGATTGCCCTGGTACCTTCACTCTTCCCGGCGGTACCGAGT
>DAOUUS010000121.1 GCA_030668065.1 Candidatus Methanophagales archaeon | reverse complement strand
CTAAATGGAAATGATGAGTAGAATACGTGGTTTCTGCTTCAACCCGTCAAGGCAGTTCGAGGCAGCAAGGGCGGATACGGTGGGTGATGCGTTCAAGTATTTCATCCCGCTTCTTGCGTTTCTCGCAGCGATTTTGGCTATCGCGGTGACTGGGATAGTGTTAATGATCGGCATACCGGAGATGACTGTTTTTGCACCTCTGCTCGGTGCTGGCACTTTTGTAGGTATAATCGTTATTGGTATATTCGCTGCGATGTACCTCAGCGTATGGCTACATATCTGGGTCTATCTGTTAGGTGGCAGGAAAGGATTTAAACAGACAGTAAAGGCGATTACGTATGGTACAACTCCGTGCTTACTGTTGGGTTGGCTTCCTGGTGTGAATGTCATTATTGCACCGATATGGTCACTGCTTTTAGTGATCAACGGATTGATGGAACTACACGAGATGTCGCCCGGGATGGTAATCATTTCGGTTGTTTTAGCGATTCTTGTACCTCTTGTTATCGTGGGGGTAGTGGGTGCCGCTATTGGACTCATGATGCTTGATTCCATGGGTATGTAGGCGCCACAAGGCAGAAAGAAGCAGCCGGTTATGATTGTGCAAGGAATAGAAACGTTGTGGATGTGGTGCAAGTAAGTCTTGTGCACTTCCCTTTTTTTATTTGTATAGCAGCGGTGTAAAAAACCACGAGATTGACACAAGATTTATGGGTTAGCAGGGAATAAAAGAGCCAATAGAGTCCTTAAGCCGGACTCATAATATTGCTTTCTCGTGGGAATCTTGTGGTTAGCTGAACAATTACCCCTTTTTTATAGTTACATACAATAGGTAGGGCTCGCGCAATAGTCTCCCTCTTGCCCCGCCCTTCTTTCGTATCCTACTACTACGCCTGAAGATTGTAACCCCGCAAAGATAGATACGGATGTTGTTGCAGCAAGTTTATTGAACCGGGACGGTATGCAGGCCGAAGAGGCTATGAACGACATTTTGCAGGCTATGGCTAAAAGTGAGGAAGGGGTTTACAGGTATTGAAAAAGTGTTTGGGTGACTTATGCGATTACATACCCTTAAAAGCACATACACACAACTAAGAGTTTGAAGAAGGAAGAATATTGAAAGACTAATTCAAGCTTCCACTACGATCGTACCGGCCGCCATATCGCCTAATCGCTGCTTCTTCTCGGATACAAGTATCACAATAAAGCCCACCAGATAGAATGCAATACCATCAATGATCCTTAGTATCGTTCTTATTAGAGCGTCCATGAACGATGGCTGGTCGCCATTTTCCTTGACTACCTTTATGCCCATTATTTTCTTGCCCAATGTCTGTCCTGAAGTCCCCTCGAAATATGTGAAATACAGAAGCCACACAAGCACATTCAGTACCATAAAAGACACAAAAAAGGCACTACGGGCTGCAAAAAGTTGTGCCGGGCTACCCATAGCCGAAAGTCCTGCCGAAAGTCCGAACGGTAAAGCTATGATAACCACGACTAGCGATAAAGAAAAATTGGGTAAGCAAAAACTAATCTCGTTTCGCCTTGCTCCTTTTTGATACATTATATCCAATATTTTCGACATGAAAAGCAGCAAAAAAGCTTTTATAGTGATTTGACGTATTTGATGTTTACAGTAAAGGAACATGGGCGAAGTGGAAGCGAAGAAGGATATGGTAACAAGGCCGGATCTCCGTCATGATAGGCATACGGTCTCGCTACTAACTGACTATATAGTGTTTTCGCCGAAGTATCGTGGGAAGGTATTAGAGGGAGAAGTAGCGGAAGCGGTAGAGGAACTCATTCAGGAAACCTGTAGAGAGCTCGATATTGAGGTTATGGACATGGCGATGAATGTAGACCATGTTCACCTTTTCATAAAATACCCGCCGAAATATTCCGTTAGCTGGATAGCGAAACGGATAAAGGGACGGAGTAGCAAACTGTTAAGGGATCAATTATCCACAGCTTAAGGAGTGGTGCCCGGGTCACCTGTGGGCGCCTTCTTGTTATTACTAAACCCTTTTAGAAAAAGCGTTTACGGAAAAAACGGTTTCGCAGCATGGCTAGGAAGTGGTGGAGAAGTATATATCGGGGCAGAAAGGTTACGAGAAGACAGATACTGTACCGGTGATAGCTGAAGAAAAGGAGAAACTTAGAGCGCACAAAACCTGGTACACATCGCTCTATAACAAACTTTTTGGAGGGAATCATCAAAAACAATAAAAAAAATCGAAAAGCTTTTATATAGCTATGACATACTTGTAATAATAGTGTAGTTAAGTCATCGGCGGTCGTGCTTAAGTACAGGCCTTGTACTTAAGTACGGGGTATAGTGACTTGAATATTGTAGAACTACCAATAAACTACCAAAAACTACCAAATTGGTAGAAAAGTTTATAGATTAGTAAGTTCTCTATCATGACTATGAAAGTTCCGAATAAACCACCGAACGTACATAATATTCTTGAAAAAAATAGCGGAGAAGTTTTTAAGTTATTAAACGATAAAACGGTGTACGATTTCATCATAAAGTGTAATCAGGACTATATTCATTGGGATAAACTCCGCTATAAAGAAATGCCTAATAAAATAAATCCAGAATATATATGGGCTCTTATTAAGATATTTCGCTCACAGCAGTATAAACCAATTAAATTTAATGATTGGACATTTAAATATCTTCTTTTGAATGATGCCCAGAGGAAACTCCATCTTATGGATAAAGGCACGTCAGGCCACTTAGAAACCGGTTTGGAATCTGTCAACACTGAAGGGAGAGGTCGTTATATCATCAGTTCATTGATGGAGGAGGCAATTGCTTCAAGTCAGTTGGAAGGAGCAGCCACGACCAGAAAAATTGCAAAAGAAGTATTGCGATTGAAGAGAAATCCTAGAAACTATTCTGAGCAGATGATTGTCAATGGTTATGAAACCATACAAAAAATAACAAAAATGAAAGATAAAACTCTAACACCTGAAATAATTCTTAAATTGCATAAAAATATTACAAAAGACACTCTCAAAGATAAAAATGATGAGGATCGTTTTAGAGATAATAATGAAATTGTTGTTGGAGACCCTCTAGAATACGGGAAGACTTACTATACCCCCCCGGATTATAAAAAAATAAATGGTTTGATGGAAGAGTTTTGTGAATTTGCAAGTAATGATGATGGGGAGTTTATTCACCCAGTGATCAAGGGAATCTTCCTTCATTTTCTTATTGGTTATATTCATCCGTTCAATGACGGTAACGGAAGAACTGCGAGAACGATCTTTTACTGGTATATGCTCTCAAGAGGATACTGGTTATTCGAATATATGTCAGTTTCCAGGATTATTTTACGATCGAAAACGAAATATGGTTTAGCCTACCTTTATACTGAGACTGACGAAAATGATCTTGCGTATTTTATTAATTATAATTTAGATTCAATTGAGGAATCACTTCATGATATGGAAGCTTATATTAGTAAAAAACAAAAGGAATATTCAGAAGCTCTTGACTTAATTCAAGGTATCAACGATATAAATTTACGTCAAGCAGAAATACTCAAGAAAATTATGAGGAGTCCCGAGAAAAACTTTGTCATCACCGAAATAATGTCAACCTATAATGTAGCCTATGATACTGCACGTAACGATCTTTTACATTTGACTGAGTTAAGGTATTTAGAAAAGACCAAGATTAAGAATAAATTCATCTTTAAATTATCAGAACGTGCCACCAACAGATAATTTGCTAAATATTTTTTCCGTAAATTATATAATGAAATACTGATTGCAGCGCATGTTCCTATCACCCACTTCCGCCGCGCATACACATGTACGCGACCCCCCGCGGTCAAAGATGCCCCGCTTTTTAAAGCGGGGTTCGTGACTTCATAGGAAAAACAGAAACAGAAGATTTGGTAAAAAAATTGAAAAATCTCATTCCGATTCGTAATGCGATAATGCATTCTAGGGGGCGATATTTATCTGAGGAAACAATATCGCGATTGAAGGAGAGTTGCTTTGAACTACAAAAAATAATTGAGAAACTGAGGAAAGGAGCTTTTCGGCAATGACTGGAATGCGCAAAGCGTATCCTGTATTTGCACCTGAAAAAGGCCGGAGCTGGGATTCGAACCCAGGTCTTGGGATCCACAGTCCCAAGGGATAGCCTCTACCACACCCCGGCACTTATTTATATTCTGTTAGTCGGTTTATGGTATAAATTAGTTTATAAAAAATCTTTCTTCTAGAAACAGTAATTATGCAGACGCGGGAAGATAAACAGTCAAACATTTGTAGAGCAGCAAGCAGGTCAGAGAAGCACCCTTTTAACCGGTGAATGGGTTCAAAACGGGCGAGTTCAGTTGCTATCGGTTAACTACCCGTGTTGAACACATCACGAAAAAACGCAAATTCACGACTCAAAGAGTCAACTTTATTCTTCTTTATCCGGAAGCCATGCGCTTCGCCTTCATATTCTATATATTCATACTTAATCCCTCTTTCTTTGAGGATGCGAGCTAACTCGCGCGAGCAGTCCGGCGTCACAATTTTATCGTCTGTACCCTGGAATATGATCATAGGTGCTTTTAACTTATCCAGATGATTTATGGGCGAACGTTCTTTGTATTTGTCCTCACCCCCCGGTAATTTTGCACCAACTAAATTGTCTGTGTATCGCGATTCAAACTTATGCGTCTGTTCCACTAACGTAATAAGATTGCCAATGCCATAATAACTTGCCCCGACACTGAATAGATCCGGATACTGGGTCATAACGCGCTGCACCATATAGCCACCGGCACTGCCGCCTCTCACTGCAACCTTAGCCCCATCCACCTTACCTACCATAATCAAGTATCGCACAGCATCCGCCACGTCTTCCGCATCAATCACGCCCCATCGTGATAGCAATTCATCCCTATATCTTCTGCCATAGCCGGTACTTCCTCGATAGTCCACATCAATTACAGCAAACCCCGCAGAAGTCCAGAACTGTGTTGTAGCGGAAAAGACCGCTTTTGCACTACCTGTCGGGCCGCCATGCGCAATCACCAATAACGGTGGTTTATCCTCTTCGGGCGCAGTATATCGGCTATTTCGGGGCATATAAAGGAAACCATGAGCTTGCTTCCCATCTTTAGTAGGATAAGAGATGAACTCAGGTAGAGAAACATCTCCGCTCGTAAGCTCTATCCCTGAACTCGGCTTCACTTTCTTTAGTTCTTTGGACGTTATGTCTAAACAGTAAATGGCAAAAGACTTCTTAGCACTTGCACCTATAAAGAACACTCTGCCGGAACCATCTGTTCTGATATTGCTATAACTGGTTAAACCTGTTTCAACTACCGATATTGAGTTCTTCTCAGGATCCACAACGACCAGATAATCCGTGCCATCTTTGACCATTTTCGCTATTATTCGATTATCGGGTAGGAACTCAT
>DAOUUS010000141.1 GCA_030668065.1 Candidatus Methanophagales archaeon | reverse complement strand
GGAAATTTGTGTAGCACAGTAATTTTTGGACGCGAAAGCCAAATTGATTGTGAGAACGTTTTTTGGCTGGTACAACGAAACAGGCAGTATTTCATTGAAGGTTATTACAAACGTCTGATAACAAATATTGTGTCCGGGTAAAAACGGGACGTACCCCCCAAAAAATACGATTACTTCAACAGCACCAGCACCAGAATAAACATTGCAACCGATAAACCCGCACTGACGAAAAAAGTGCCTTCAAAGCCCAATACGAGGTAGATTGCACCTAATAACAGAGGTCCTATAGTTTGCCCTAATCGAAGCGTCATCCCGTTTAGCGACATAAAGGCCGCACGATGCTCGATAGGTGCAAGTCGAGCTAAAAGAGTTTGAATACTTGGCGTGTTCACGCCTTGTGCGAAACCGAGAATTGCTGTTGGGACTATAAACAGCCAGATGCTGCGTACGAAAGGGATGATGAATAATGCGATGGCATAAATGATAAAAACGCTTTTTATGAGCGTCTTCTCGGAGTAGCGCTTCGTCAATTTACCGAATTGAGAGGATGTTACCGCGGTGGTCAAGCACACGCTGGACAGGATAATCCCGATGATAAAAGGCGATGCCTGGAATTTGTCGCCGAGTAATAGCGGAAAAGTGGTGATGTATGCACCGTACATAATGATGAAAGTAAAGAGTGTAGCGGAGAAGAGTACGAGGACTTGCCGGTTCTTTATAGTCTGAAAGGCACTGCTCAGATACTGCTTGAAGTCCTCATGATTTTTTGGCTCAGGACTCTTAAGAGAACTCAAAACGAGGAGTCCCACAGGGACTGCAATTACGGATAGTGCAAAGGGATAGTACCATGCTAAGGACGCCAGTGCGCCGCCGATGAGGAAGTAACTTGGGACTGCAATATTGATGACGCTGGCGTTGTAGCCCATAGCGGTCGCAAGCCGGTTACCGGAATAGAGGTCACCAATAACCGTGGCGTTTAGCGAGCACAAAGCCGCGGCACCTATGCCCTGCAAGAAGCGTAGCGTTAGAAGGATGTTGAGATCACGCGCAAGTGCGCAGGCGCCACCGGCGATACCAAATAGCAGTAATGAAGGTACCAATACTTTTTTCCTGCCGAGTCGGTCTGCAAGCACACCTAAAACAGGGGTTAAAAGAACACCCGGAATCGTGAACACCACAATGAGCAGGAGCACCGCTCGCTCTGAAAAAACCTGTTCTATATCATAGAATGCAGGCGATATACTTGACACACCAAGAACCGCAATCAACGTTACTGCAAATATGATCTGTAGATTTGTGTCGTGATAAAGGGGTTTTTCTATTTTCTTCATGTCTATCACTTAAGCATGCTCGTTCTCGTCTATCTGAGGGAGCTACGGTTTGCACGTTTTAGCAGTTAAAGCTAAATAGCAAGATAAATACAGTGTAATAAGAGTAAGGGCAGTATGAAAGAAGAACTCATACCCGCTCTCCCTTTTTATGACCCTTATATCCTTTGTACACCTCCCGCTGCACAATAAACCGCATTATCTCGTTCGTACCCGCAGGAATCATTGAGAGTCGCGCCATCCGGAACGCCCATTCCGCAGGATATTCGTCGGTAACCCCGCGGCCACCCAGTATCTGCACCGTGTTATCCGCTACCTCGTAGAACGCTTCCGAAGCAAGTAGTTTCGCCATCGCCGATTCCTTCTCAGCATTAAACCCGGCATCAATCAGCCGTGCCGTATGATAAACCATCAACTTCGCTGCTTCTAACTTAGTCGCCATATCCGCAACTTTGAAGCTTACAGCCTCGAACCTGCTTATTTTTGTGCCAAACTGCTCCCGCTCCATCGAATATCTTACCGCGAGCTCAAGTACGGGTCGCGCTTCACCAACCAGCATCGCCGCATATAACGCACGTTCAATGGCAAGTTCATCGAACAATATCTTCGCGCCCTCGTTATCATAGCCAAGCAAGTTCTCCACCGGCACACCCATATTATTAAACTTGAGATGCGAATTTACCGTTCCCGGGAAGCCGCCCAGCAATTTATAATCTTCCACCACTTCAAATCCCGTGCCGGGTTCTACAATAAATACGCTCAGCCCACTCGCAGGGTCAACTTCCGGATTCGTTATCGCCCAAACTAAAACTAAGTCCGCTTTACTACCGTTAGTTATATTCCTTTTCTCGCCGGTTATCACGTATTCGTCATCTTTCAGCGCGGCTTTCGTCTCGATACGCATCACATCGCTCCCCGCTTCGGGTTCTGTTATGGCAATCGCACCTACTTTTGCTCCGCTTTTCATCGCCGGCAGGTACTTCTTCTTCTGCGTCTCGGTACCATATCGGGCAATTGTGGCGTACACATAAGAAGAAGTGGAATGTATCCACGCAAGCGGTACACAAACAGCACCCAGTTCCTCTGCCAATATCGCTTCACAGGTTAAGCTTCCGCTACCGTCATACTCTATCGGTAAGACCTGCGCTAAGAATCCCGCATTTCCAAGCTTATCGTAGAACTCTCGAGGATAGTAATCCTGTTCGTTTATCTCCTGCTCTATCTTCTGGGCATCGGCACTCACAAGAAAATCTCTTAACGCTACCCGGTATTTGTTCTCAGCCACGGAGAAACTAATATCTTCTCGGTTTTTCATTTCGCTTCACTACACGAATTTAGCCACGAGTTCGCCTTTAAGTACCCCTAGGTCACTCGCTATCGGTACACATTTCGCTCTTAACACGTATATTAACCGGCCTATCAACCCAAACTCGGGCTCCGCCTCAAACTCTGAAATCGCTTCGTAGTTCCCCATCCCCTTCGCTATCACCAAATAGCGATCATCGCGGAACACCTCCAGGAACTCTTCACTCGCCTCTTCTAATGATACACCGATGCACGCGCCGCTTGGAACTACCTTTATCTGCTCCCACAACCCAGAATTTGAATGGTGTACAGAAGAAGCCGCTTCTTTTAGGTCCTTTACTGTGGCATCGTTCAGAACAGGGCCGCTCTTTGGCGATACTACTACCTCTTTACCGCTTTCTATCAACTTTTCTATTACAAACGCATCAAAAAAGACTTCCCCGGCGTTATCAGTCAAATATAAAATCTTATCTCGTGCTTTTAGCGCCTGCATCACCAAATCCGCATTCCAATTAAGTTTCTCATTTAGCGTATGCTCGAACTTATCCTTAAATACTTTATCGTCAAATGAATAGCCTTTTACGCCATATTCCATCGAATTCGCCGCCGCCGCTATTCGCATCAGCGCTTCTACTTTGTTCGCGGCTGTTGCGTAAAATTCATACGCATCCGGGAGTAACGCTTTTGCCACTTCGTTGCTCCGTATTTTTAGTGCCTCATGGGGATCTTCTGACCCACTACACCGTCTTAGTATTCTCTCTCGCTCTGTACCAAAAAATGCAGGCGACGTTCTTTCTTCGTCCAGATGTTCCAAAAGAAAGGCAATAACCGCCTTCAGTACAATTAGCTTATCCTGGTCGTTATCAAGTGCTATATCACACTCATATTTCGTTCGTTCGATCAAACAAGCGATACAGTCGGATTTTGGTTTCATATTCGTTATGCGGAGAAAGTTTTAAATGGGAACATGATGAATAATATTAGAATAGGATAGAAACAAATAAAAATATAAACGACATATTCTAATAGTAGGTTGTAAGTTAGAAGAAAAAGTAGGAGAAGAAGAGAAAATGGTAGGGAAAGAACACATGAATCTGGCAATGATTGGCCATATAGACCACGGCAAGTCAACACTTTTGGGACGATTACTGATGGATGCAGGGGCGATAGATCCACACTTGGTAGAGGAATACAAGAAAAAAGCAGATGCGATAGGAAAAGCGACATTCGAGTTTGCATGGGTAATGGACTCATTGAAAGATGAAAGAGAGAGAGGTATTACCATAGACATTGCGCATCAGAGATTAGATACTGATAAGTATTACTATACGATTGTGGATTGTCCCGGCCATCGCGATTTCGTGAAGAACATGATCACCGGAACATCACAGGCCGATGCTGCGGTGCTTGTAGTAGACGCGAAGGATGGGATAAAAGAGCAGACGAAGGAGCACGTATTCTTATCCCGAACTTTGGGTGTGACACAATTGATCGTAGCTATAAACAAGATGGACCGTGTGAGTTACGATGAGAAGAGTTTTGTTGAGTTGAAGAAAAGCCTTCTAGCACTTTTGGGTACCGTAGGCTACAAGGAAGAACATCTGACCTTCGTGCCGGTTTCCGCATATGAAGGCGCGAATATAACAAAACCCAGCGAAAAGATGCCGTGGTTCAAGGGTCCCACGTTTTTAGCTGCGTTAGACCTGATGAAAGTGCCGGAGAAGCCGGTTGAGCTACCACTCAGGATACCAGTGCAGGATGTGTACACAATCACAGGTGCGGGCACAGTACCCGTAGGTCGTGTAGAGACTGGACGGATGAAGAAAGGAGATAAAGTCATCTTCAATCCTGCAGCAAATTCTGGAGAGGTGAAAACAATAGAGATGCACCACGAAGAGATTGATGAAGCAGTACCCGGAGACAATATCGGCTGGAATGTTCGAGGGGTAGGCAGGACGGATATAAGGCGAGGGGATGTATGTGGACATGTGGACACACCACCAACGGTTGCCGATGAGTTTACGGCACAGATAGTGGTACTTCAGCATCCCAGTGCAATTACAGTAGGATATACACCTGTTTTCCACTGCCACACCGCTCAGGTTGCATGCACGCTAATAGAGATTTCGAAGAAGTTAGACCCGAAGACAGGGGCAACGTTGGAAGAGAACCCGGACTTCATAAAAGCAGGCGATGCGGCTATAATAAAGGTGAAGCCG
>DAOUUS010000301.1 GCA_030668065.1 Candidatus Methanophagales archaeon | reverse complement strand
TATTATACTGGTGCGTTTTATCTCTTCTATGCGAGTACTCATCTCTGCGATTATTTTAGCGTCTGTGTCGCCTGCTCTTAGTTTCCGTTTCGCAAATCCTTCGAGGTCCATTTTCCTTTCGCTCTTCTATTAGTTTCAAGTCCCTTTTTGGAATATAAATTAAAGTGGCTACCTCACAATTCAAGATCGCAGTAGCTGTAGTAGTTTTGCTCAACCGTAGCCGCAAGAAACTGCTACTACTGTTGATCCAACAACGCTTTTATCTTCTTTAACCGCACGAAATTCTCGCGTTCCATCTCTTCTAACCGCATCCGAATGTACTTCCGTGTCGCTTTCAAACGTGGAATCATGATATATTCAAGCGCATTCACTCGTCTCTTTGTCTTCTCGACTTCACCCGCGAGATTCTTCACTGCTTCTTCCTGCTCTGCAAGCTTTATTATCAATTCCAACGCTTCCTCGAATTTTTCCGCACAGTTATCCACCGCGGCATCCGAGTCCACGAGTCCATAACCGCGGTCCGTAACCGTTCTCACCAATCCGCTTTTCAAGTCTAATGTCGGCACCTGCACACCCATTATGCTCCGTGACGAGAACTCCAGTGAGATTTCCTGTGGCGTCATCAAAGACAACTGCCGTACTTGCTCAACGCCCAGCAACGCCTGAGCTATGATTAACGCTTCAAAAGCTTCTTTTAACTTAGCTTCGGCTTTCATACGCGCCTCCCTTACTTCACAGATTACATCCAGGAATTCAGAAATTAACGCATCCCGTTTCTCACGCAGCAGGTCATGCCCCTTCTCCGCTAACTTCGCCCGCCGGTTCATCCGCAACAATTCCATCCTTGTCGGACTTATCCCTTCTATTATCTCAGGCATGATTCGATCCTAACGTTAATAATGTAACTAATTACCTCCTGCTTCGGTGCCCAGTCCTTTCTCTATGAGATAAATACCATCTTGAAAGACTCTTGGGTCATAACGCTTTATTCGTGTCGTCTGCTCTATATTTGCGGTTGTCTGCCCTACCGCTTCCTTATCTATCCCGGACACTACTATCTCGGAGCTTTTACCCTTTATTTCTACGTTTGCACCTTCCATAATTTTTGCGACTCTTGCCTTTCGCTCACCCAAGAAATTTGAAATGGATATGGCATTGCCTTCCTTCGTTAAAGCCACTTGCATAGGGAAATGAGCATGCAGAACCTTCAACTTATAAAAGAAGCCTTCGTTCGTACCGATAATCATATTGTTAATATGAGACCGGTAGGTTCCCGCCATGGCTCTTGTATTCTTACGTGACGAGTCGCTTTTTATAACCACTTCCGAGCCATTATCGGTCTCCGCTACCGCTATATGCAACTGGGGATACCATAATACTCGTGCTAGCTCGCCTTTTGGACCTACCACCTTCACCGTTCGCCCCTCGATTGTAACATTTACGCCCTCTGGGATTGGAATACTATAATCAATTCCGCCGCTATCTTCTTCTTCTTCTTTCTCCATTGATTCTGTCATCTTTACTTGTCACCTTCAATATACTTTAGTTTGTGTAGTATAGTAGAGCATCATTTATAAACATTGAAGATTTTAGGAATATGTACGTAGATGCGTTAGGGCTTGAACATATACCTCCGTTGAGAAAGGCAAAAAAATGACGGATAAATCGAAAGGTTTAGAGGTCGTAAGATTTGGAAGGAGTTTCAGAAGGTTTTAAAGCTGGGTACTGGATGGTCTGAATGAGAGTCTCGCTAAAGGTTTTATAAACGTTGGCGAAGAGGACATAAAAGATATAGCTAAGGATATTTCAGAAGAATTTATTAGAGATAGCGTAAAAGAAAGCGCAGAATACAGCATCGAAAAAGGTGTCAAGAAACATTTG
>DAOUUS010000007.1 GCA_030668065.1 Candidatus Methanophagales archaeon | reverse complement strand
GAGGTCACCATCGGCTAATGCGGTGGCTACCTTAGCAATGTCCCCTACCTGATTTTTCAGGTTTGCAGACAGCATGTTCACATTATCCGTCAGCTCCTTCCAGGTCCCCGCAATACCCGGCACTTCTCCCTGCGCACCAAGTTTCCCTTCTACTCCTACTTCCCTTGTTACCCTTGATACTTCACCGCCAATTAGATTAACTCGATTAACCATGTTGTTGAGCGACTCCTTGAGCTGCTGTGACTCTCCTTTTGCTTCCACCGTGATTTTTTGCGTGAAGTCACCCTCGGCTAATGCTGTGGCTACCCTAGCAACATCTCTAACCTGATTTGTCATGTTTGCAGCCAGCATATTCACATTATCTGTTAGCTCCTTCCAGGCTCCCGCAACTCCCGGCACTTCTCCCTGTGTGCCAAGTTTCCCTTCTACGCCTACTTCCCTTGCTACCCTTGTTACTTCACCGCCAATTAGATTAACTCGATTAACCATGTTGTTGAGCGTCTCCTTGAGCTGCTGTGACTCTCCTTTTGCTTCCACCGTGATTTTTTGCGTGAAGTCACCCTCGGCTAATGCGGTCGCTACCCTAGCAACATCTCTAACCTGATTTGTCATGTTTGCAGCCAGCATATTCACATTATCTGTCAGCTCCTTCCAGGCTCCCGCAACTCCCGGCACTTCTCCCTGTGTGCCAAGTTTCCCTTCTACGCCTACTTCCCCTGTTACCCTTGTTACTTCACCGCTAATTAGATTGAGGCAATCAACAGTTTTATTGACAGTGTCAGACATTACTTTGAAGTCGCCTGCCACCGGTATTGCAAACTTCTCGGTTAAATTACCCCTGGATATGTGGCCAAGTATTCTTTCGATTTCAAGCGTGGATTTGGCGATAGCGTCAATTAAACTATTTAAGGCGTCAACAATGTCTTTCCAGCTACCTGCAACACCAGGTACTGACGCGCGCTCGGTTAGTTTGCCTTCTGTGCCTGCAACCATTGCCGCTCGGCTCATCTCTGTTGCAACTCCCCCTACCATCTCAGCCATTTTGTTGTATGTGTCTGCCAGCTCGCCGTATATATCGTATTTCTCTTTCGGCAGCCTTAAAGCTAAGTCACCGTTCTTAAAAGCATCCATTGCCTCTAACAAAAGTCGCAACTGCCTTTCCCTATACTCCTCTTCCGTTTCTCCTTTGCCAACTTCTAGCCTTCCACTCCCATCCTCCATTCCCCCTACTTCCACATCCTCAAACAAAGCTTTCCTGCCCGGTTTCCTTATCTTGTCCTTTACCATATCCCTGCTACCTCCTCAATTTTTATGACCAACCGATGTATCATACATCCTACCTCATCACTTCCTCGGCGATTTTTTTATACGCAACGCCTGCCTTACACTTTGGCTTGTAATGCGAAATTGGTACGCCTTTCAACTGTGCCTCATAAACCTCAACCCCGTAAGGCACTGTAAAAACGGAATCAAAAAACCCTTCCACGCCCTTCCTAATTTCCTTTACCGGGTCTATTTTTCCGGTAATCCGGGAAAACAGCGATGCTTTGTTGCATCTTGTGAGAATAGCCATCCGCGGATTTATCTTGACACCGCTGCTTTCGTTAATGTCATCAAAAATCAAGCTCAGTGTCTCAATCCCTTCTAATGCAAAAACGCCAGGGTCAAGCGTGACAATTGTGTAATCTGATGCTACAACACCATTAATAATAAAAAGACCTGGGCCGGGAGGCGTGTCTATCAATATGTAGTCATAGTATATTCTTATACATTCTATACTGCGTTTAAGGATTGATATTCTGTTGTTCATTCTGTATAAGTAGGACTCAGCGCCAACCAGGTCAAGTGTGGCAGGAGCGAGATGAATGTTTTCTATGCCCGTTTCTAAGATCGCATCCTCTATCTTCACAGCTCCAACCATTACATCATACATTGAATCCCCAAAACTATTCTTGTCAATGCCAAGTGCGGAAGTCGCATTTGCCTGCGGGTCCAGGTCAATAACAAGCACCTTTTTAGCCGAAAGAGCAAGGAATCCAGAGATGTTTATGCAAGAGGTTGTCTTGCCGGTTCCGCCTTTGTGATGCGCAAATGCTATGTTTACGCTTACCATTTTTATTTATATAATATGTTTTCTAATGCAACAAGGTTTTTTTATTTAATATGCGTTTAGACTCTCCACCTCTCCTGCTCTATTAACCGCGTATCTAACACCTATAGGGCCAATTATTTCAAAAACGACCGTTGTTGCTGCGATTATTGTAATTGTCATAGCGCCAAAGTCTGCACCCACTTCCCCATAAGCTGAAAGTTCTCCTGCAACCGTAACTGCTAAACCAACTGCTACTCCCGCTTGAGATAATAAAGCAAGACCCAAATATTTCTGAACGAATGGTTCTGCCTTCACCAACTTACTACCAAAGAATGCGCCGCCCATTTTTCCGATTATCCGGCATCCAATATATATAAAACCTATTATACCCACTTCAATCAATAAATCTGGTCTTAGTTTTAACCCTGCCACAATGAAGAAAATAATATAGATTGGAGGTAGGATACCTTCTACGATTTCAAAAAACGTTCTACCTATCCTCGGAACTAAATTAATAAAAGTTGCTCCCAAAAACATACATGCCAATATGGAAGATAAATGGAAGATTTCTGCCAATCCAACGCAGATTAAAATGCCAGCCAAAGACATTACGAGAATGCTTTCTCTTCCTTTCACCTTTTTTGCTGAATAGGCAAGTAATGTACCAATTGCAATTCCCAATGCAACTGCACCGAGAATTTCTATCAATGGCCTGATAAATATAGAAGAAACGGAAAGAGCATCACCTAATATAACTTTTACCAGGGCAATAGCAATTACGAAAAAGATTATTGCAACTCCATCGTCCAGTCCGACTATGGCTGTGGTCATCTTACTCAAAGTACCTCTTCTCACGTTACAATCATGTAAAGCCGCTATCGTACCAGCAGGTGCTGTTGCCACACCGATAGAACCCAAAAGCAAACTCATCGCCCAATCGCGAGTGAAAAGAAATACACCTAAGGTAATAATTAAAAAGGTTGCAAAAGACTGGATTAATGTAATTACAATGCTTGATTTCCCAAGCTTTTTTAAAAAATCAATCGTAAAACTTCCTCCTATAATAAAAGCGATTAAACCGAGCGTGAAGCTAACTATTATATTTGTCTCATGAGAACTCAATTCTACAACATGAAATGCAGGACCCAATAATATACCAGCGACAATATATCCTACTATTGCCGTGAGACGTAAATGATGAGTTATTGTCCCTATAACAAACCCTAAAGTGAGTGCAATTCCAATAAATAAAATGACATTTTCTATTGCCATAATCTTATTCTTCAATCGGAATTTTTATAAAAGCGTAAAATTTCCTTATCAAATGATGCAGTGTTATCTCACCTATTATTTCACTGTTTTCTACTACCGGAATTCTTCTCACCCTGTGATCAATCATTTTGTTTAAAGCATCTTCCACTTTTTCCTCTGGTCTGCATCTTATTGGATTCCGGGACATTATGTGCCCGGCTTTCTCAAATGTTTCATAATGTAAAGACTTTTTACTGGGCAATCCAAAGAATGAAACTTCTTTTCTCGGGGAAAAAATATCTAAAATGTCGTGTTCTGTTATTATTCCTACCAACTCTTTGCTTCCTTTGCTTTCTACAACCCAGACATGATCCCTTCCTGTTAGGATAGATAAAACGCATTCCATGCTCGCATCTTGTTCTATTAGCGGCATATCCCCTATCCTCTTATCCATGATATCTTTTGCAAGGATTTCATAAAATTGAGGTATCAACTGTTTCCCTTTTGCCATTATTTTATAAACGATTTCGATATTTAAAAATATTCTTTTTCTCTTTTATCTTCATACTCTTGATTTTCCTCACACAGACCGCTTACACTATTTCTATTTTCTTTCGGAGTGTTTTTAAGGCATCGTATTTACCTATATCTTAGTGCGATTTCCCATGAGTTCATCCCTCATTCTCTTCCCTCTTTGAAGCGCTCTAAAAACTTGTCATATACCACGATCTCAAATTCACTGAATGTGGGTTCACTACCCCTCTCTTTTATAATCTCATCCAAATCGAGTTCAACCGATGCAATTTCCTCTCCGTTTTTGCATGCATGTATGATTTCTCCACGAGGTGATACAACCATACTTTTCCCTATATACCGTTCATTTCTTATATCTCCACATCTATTCACGCCTACTACAAATAGTTGATTGTCTATCGCCCTCGCTTTCAATCTCGCTTCCCATAAATAATCCGCCTCTTCAGGTGCGCTTGCGGGTACAAATATGACCGATGCACCCTTAAGTGCGATTATTCGTGTAAGCTCAGGAAATGCAATTTCAAAGCATACCAGTACACCAAACGTAATAGCATCAATCTCAAATACCGGGAACTCCTTACCCGATTGAATAAATGGTTTCTCCATCGGATGTGTGACCGCCCTTCTGTAGGTGCCGATTACGTCTCCGTTGTGAATTACAGAGGTCGTATTATAAAATCTATTCCACATAACTGGGTGCCATTCGATTAACGGGAGTATAACTGTTTTCCCTGTCTTCTTAACCGCCTCTACAATCTCTTTCCCTTCATCACTAACCTTGTTTAAATACTGCAATGTTTCAATTCCGCTTCTTCCAAGTGCAAAACACTCAGGAAAGCATGTTAGCCCTTCCAGATCGCTCAATAGTTCTTTCAGCCTTTCTATGTCTGTCGGATCATAGTTTGTCTGCACAATGTTTATTCTCATTTTCCACGCTCCAAATCCTTCTTATATACTATCGTTCTATACGGGAACGGAATCTCCACTCCTTCCAGATCAAACCTCTTCTTGACCGATTCGCGAATAGCACAGCTCGTACCCCCTGCAGTCGGTCTATCGCATACCCAGAAATACGCCCTCAAATCCACCGAAAAGTCCGAAAGTCCAACTACATCCGCTTTTTTATTCTGCTCTTGCATCACATCAGGATGTTTATCGAGCTCGTCCAGTATAATTGAACGTGCAATGTCTATGTCCGCATCGTATGCGATTCCAAAGTCCACATGCCAGTACACCGGGAGGTCACCGATAGACCAGTTAACGATTTTCTCATTGCCGATGATGGCATTTGGAATTATAAGTCGTTTATTCGCCCATGTCTTGATTATCGTATGTCGAAGTGAGATGTCCTCAACGGTCCCATATTCACCTTTGACCGTGAGCACATCCCCCATCCTGAAAGGGCGGGAGATAGCAATGGAAATACCAGCAATGTGGTCAGAAAGAGTTTCTTGTGCCGCTAAACCTACCACGATTGCACCAAAACCTGCTCCTGCCAACAATGCCACCGTAAAATCGCTAACTGCGGGTATCACGGATACAATAAGTAGCAGTCCACCAAAATAAACCATACCAACAACTAAGCGTCGAGTAACGGCATAAGTCGTCTCATCTACCTTCAAATTCTCGCTTACCGCTCTAAAGTATCTAAGCAGAATCCTGTTTATTACCGTTGCGACAACAAATGTCGCTATTGCAATGACTAATATGGCGACAACATAATATATCTCTATTCGCATCTTTTCATTCCTCCCTGAATAGAGCCTTCAAAATTCCAAAAGGCCATAAACAACAAGTCCGTAGCCTTTCGTATTAGCTCTTTAGCGTTTGGTTTGGTATATCCAACTTTTTCCTCGTTCGATACTCAGTACCAGTAATCTCTTCTCTGTATTCGTAAGTCCGCAATTTTTAACTTCTCCTCATTCTCTTTCAACTTCTCTTTTACGCACTCAGCAGTAACGATTGCGCGAACTTATGAATTCCAAACGTGAACTATCTTCCACTGCAATCGCATCTTGAGACCCCCACCCACACAGTCAGATATGTGCGTTACAATCAATACTTACACCCCCCAAGGAAGAGCACGCACATTTTGCATACCTGGGATACACACCGACATTTTCTCTTACCAAAGCATCTATGACCTCATAGAGTGGATATAACCCAGGAGAAAGGCTAATATACAATCCACGATTCTTAAACTGGTCTTTTGAAATAGTCAATTGGTTTCCTACACAAATAAAATCTTTGATTTTTCTTTTTGCGACTTCTATTTCCTCATCACGAATACATTCAGCCATTTTTAAATGCTCTTTGTTATCTCATGCATATATGCCCACATCTCCGGTGTTCCATAATCATCATCCAGGTACCGATAGTTCGAGCCCTTATCTGCAAGCACAACCTCTTTAACCGTTTTACCCTCAAAGAAATCCTCCGCAACCTTTTTTACCAGACTATGCACACCCGATCCTGACTGCGCCATGTCCTTCTCTCGATATGCGGTATAGTACGGCACACCAATCCTCGCTGCAACCCTTCGGTGAACCCATTTCCGGATCGGATCCTCGCCATCCTTTATCTTAAGTCTCGGCGAAATTCTCATTGCACATTGTACAACAGTTCTATCTAAGTAAGGAACCCGTAACTCAACGGAATTTGCCATTGTAACTTTATCTTCCCTTTCAAGCGTATCGTCATAGGCTAAGTCTATGTCTTCCCATAGCTTGTTGTGAAGTTTCAAGAATCCGAACTCGCTTACCACATCCTTGTACCACCAATAGCCTGCGAATAACTCATCCGCTCCCTGGCCATTGAAGATCACTTTTACACCGTCTTTTGATGCCGCCTTCGCTGCAAGGTACATTGGTACCGCAACCTCTACCTGAAGAAGACCGTTTAACTCAATGGTTTCGATGATCTCGGGGAGTATCGCCTCCACGGTCCGCTCATCTACATAAATCATGCGTAAATTCAACCCCAAATCCTTAGCTACCTTTTCCGCGTTCTTTATATCCGCTGAGTCTTCTTTACCCACGCAATAGCATTTGAGATTCCATCCAAAATCCGATATAATCTTTGCAATCAGTACAGAATCTACACCACCAGAGAAGATCATCCCCACCTCATCTATACTTACGCCCCTCAGCATCTTCTCAACCGCGTCCGTTAAAGCACCGCTATACAAAGTCTCAGCTTCATCAGAATCCGTAATATCTATCTGTGGTCGCTCAATTGTCACACCTTGATGTATGGAGATCCCATCTTTATTTGCCCTCAATATCTTTCCGGGTGGTACACTCCCGATTTTACCTTCTATATCATAAAGCCCTTTCTTCTCAGAGCAAAAATAAACGCTCCCTTCCCCTTCTACATAATATACCGGTTTTATACCGACCGGGTCCCTTGCTATTACGACCTCATCGCCATCTGTAACCGCGAATACATACATGCCGTTCAGCATCTTTACTACCGACTGTACCGTCTTCAGCAGATTGCCATCGTATAACTCATCTATTAGATGTAAGAGAATCTTGCTATTGTTGTCTTCATCCTCTATTCCACGGTCTTTATTCAGTAGCCCCCTTAATTCCTGGTAGTTGTATATCTCGCCATTGTGTACTAGCGATAAAGTGCCATCACACGACCGCAATGGCTGTATTGCATCTTCGTTTCCTCTCACAATATTCAACTCCGAATGTCCAAGACACACTCTCACCTTTTCGCTGCTTTCCAAAGCTCTTATCTCATCACTTCTCAAAATCTTACCATCGGCATACAAGCCATGCGCATCAGGTCCTCTATGCTCTGTCTTCTGGAGCATATCGGTAACCTTACGTGTCGGTACCTCTTCCTTAGCAAAAAATCCACAGATCGAACACATGGCTATATATTACTTATACCGCCTTAAATATGTTATTAGAGGATAAATAAGATAATAACCGGATTTTCTGAAGATTCGGAGATTAATGACCGTTTAGAAGCGCAGCACCATTGCACAGGAAGAAGAAGAGATTTTTGTGTATCTCATCAATGTATCTCTTGAATCCACGCAAGAACATACGGTCCATCTCTTCTGCGTTTCTCGCGGTGATAATCGCGATAGGTATTCCGTTTTTAAGCAACGCAGCCAGCATCCTGTACATATCATCTGAAGGTCGGGATTCACCAGCAGATAGCAGTGTGCCGTCCATATCAAAGGCTGCAGCTTGATATGTCTCCTTAAACTGAGTAAAGGGCATATCCTGCGAGGCCTCGAGTATTGTATTATCTGGAGATACAAAGTTCAATCGCTCACGCACCCATAGCGTTCCCGCAGCATTTGATATATTGAACGCTTCATGACTGTTAAATGTGTTGCTATTAGCTTTATCCGCGCGATAGACAGAGAAACTTCCAGGATATGCGAGAAGCTCATGGTCATTCCCTCCTTTCTGCCCCTGATCACCGAACTTTGCAATCCTATCTATTGGAACATTAATCAGCGAAGCAAATTGCTTGACCGCATTCCCTTTGTGGACATTCCTTTTTGCGACTAATATACCGTAATCCGTGCAGTTTGCCCTGTATTTATCGGCGAACCCATCTCGTAGCTCCAGTCTTCTGCTAAACCACGAATAATCAGTATCTTGATCGCAATAAAAATACAACATAATCCGCCGGTCGTCAATGGATAAAAACTGGACCGGGTCTATATCTTCAGATATGCTGAATATATGCGACGTTATAGCCCTTACATCCTCTGTGCCCAACGTTATATCGCTCCAGTCTCGTTCATTCAACTGATCTGCTGGTAAATAACCACAATCGGTCAAGAAGCTGAAGTTCATGGAATCACCTCAAAGATAGATATGAGCGTATGTGCTGCGCCCAAACCTTTGGAATAATCGTGTTCGATATTGCGCAGAAGATAACCCAGCGAAGGCTCAACTACATCCGCCCTGAAGTCGTCTGTCTGCTTATATCGCTCTTTATCTTTGACGACCCGGCCGAGCTGCTCCTGGCCGCTCTTCAAAGATGCTGGGATTGGGTATGTCTCATTGATTTTAAACCAATCAGGAATTGGTATATCAAGATAGCTGCATGCGGTCGCGAGTGTATAATTCCAGTAATATGTGGTCCGCTTATAATGCTCCTGGACATCTTCGGGACCATCCTCATACGTATAGTCCATGAACATCTCCTGTAAAGGAGCCCGCTGTTGTGGATAAAATAAGTCATTCACCATCGCTCTCATCTTCTTCAGGTTTGGGTTGAAGTTACTCGTGTCTATATGCCTGCCGATGAAGATTGAGCGATCAAACGTGTCAAAGCATTCTGCTTTAACACCTGCTTTTTTAGCGGCTTCTATCACAAAGTCGTTCAATTCTTTGCCCCAGAAGTTCATATATGCCTGCTCTTTCTCCTTTCCATCACTGAAGAACGACATATTGTAGATATGCCATGACGGTTCGTCCCACTGAGATTGCCATTCAATCGAGTACCTTCCCAAAACGTCCACTACGAGAAATGCCGATGTCCCAAATCTTTTGATGTGATCAAATATTTTCTCAAGGAGTAAAATAAATTCTGCGTCTTTTAGATGAGAGAATGGAACGCCAGAAGAGAAAAAGATATTGAATGGCCTCTCGGGGTATTCATCATTCAAGAAATCGCACCGGATGGTCGTCACCTTCTTATCATCATTATATTTATCCTTTGCAATATCTACCAGCTCATGGTTGATGTCAAGACCCACATAATACTCAATATCATCCTCATCCAGTAGGTTACAATCTTTAGCATCAACCGGGACATCCTTATCAAGGATATTCGATATGAGATGATACCCATATCCGATGCCACAGCCTAAATCGAGGATGCGTAACTTCTCTCCAGCTTCTGTCAGTCTATTGACCATTTTACGATAATGATCCTGGCATATCTTATCTTCCCAGCGGACCTTCACGGGATCGTATCGGGAACTCCTCATTGGCTGGTCGTAATAGTTTATCGCATCACGCTTGTAGACGCTTTCTGCGCTCTCTTTCATTATAGTTATTAAAGACCTTTCGCTTTAAATATGCTATTTGAGGATAAATAAGATATTAACGGATATTTCTGAAGATTCTGAAGCTTTAAATACATGACCCTATTATATTATATACAAATAATGGTGAGCAAAGTAGATAATAAGATACTTGAGATACTTCAACAGGACGTAAGGACTCCCGTATCTAAGATCGCAAAAGAGGTCGGTCTGAGTGAAAATGGCGTGCGATACCGGCTTGAGAAGCTGGAGAAGGATGGCTATATTAAGAGTTACACGATATTGCTAAATCCCAAGAAATTTGGTAAGAATCTGCTTGTGATATTTAATCTGGAGGTAGAACCAAAGGCGATGAGGACCATATTACCTAAATTGGCTGGACTGGACGAGTTTATCAAGATATATCAGACCACGGGACAGTTCTCTGTTAATGCCATCGGTCTATTTGATAACGAAGATAGCCTGACCCGGTTTATAAATAATAAACTTCTGTTTGAGTTCCCAATCCAAAATTATACCGTTGAGGTAGTAATAAAGAAGATTAAAGATACTGATTATGAGATATAAAATTGTACTATTCTTGTTCGTCCCCTTTTGATATTTCATAACTCAAAATCATCTCATTTATATTGTTACCCTCGCGGACGACAAAACCTTCTGGATCTACAATCAAGCTACCACCCAAACTATTTTTCTCATTAGTCGAGCCAACGGCATTGGCTTTAAGTACCCATAACTGATTTTCAACAGCTCGTGCAATTGGCAAAGCTCTATTTTTGTTTAGTTTCCGTATCGCTTCGAGTGGCTCATAAAAATGTGCCGATAAGATAAAGATGGCTTCCGCCCCTAATATTTTATACTCATGAGCGAGCATCGAGTCGTTCTGGTCCCGACATATCAAAACGCCAAACTTAGCATCATCCACCCTAAAGATTAAAGGTTCCTTACCTTTTTTAAAATATGCCTCATCAGAAGAAGTGAGATTAATCTTGTGATAAATATGTCTCTTCCCATTCGTTAACAGGACTATTGCACTATTAAAACGTTTCCTGCGTTCAAAATAAGGTGCTCCCACAATAACGTTCACACAATTGTTTGTTACCTGCTTTTGAATAATATTCAACGTTTCCTTTATTTCGTCTTGATCAACAATAGTAAAATCGCGCGCATAGCCCGTGATATTGCATTCAGGAAAGCACAGAATGTCTATATCCTCTTTCGATGCCAATGAGATATATTTAGATATGGTTATCAAATTGGCATCTATCTCATAATAAAGCTTGACTTGTGCAACCGCAGCTTTCATGGTTTCAATCTCCTTCACGTAATTTTTACATTTTCATCCTCAAAGTAACTATCTCAAAGGGGTTCAACGTCAACTCTATCTTCTTGCCCTCGCACTTCAACTCTTTTTTCACTTCCTCATCCTCTTCTTCCAGCATATTCACCACCCTGACCTCTTTTGGCTCTCGGAACAATGTTATTTTAGCATCCGTCTCTTCGCCCTTCGTTTCGTAAAATCTTAGAATTACTTCAGCTCCATCCTCCGCTTTTTTCAGCGCGGACATAAGGACGTTTTCTGGTTCTATCTCCAAAAACGACTGTTTCAGAGGAAGTTTCGTTTCCTCCCGCAACTGCATAGCATCCAAACGACAGTTGAACTCATAGGCCTGTTTGTAGGATGAAGCAGCCCACCAATCTCCTTTGTGCGGATAAATGGAATATCTAAATACGTATCTTCTCAGCTCCTGCGCATTCGGAACCGGAATTGCCGGACCCATTCTACCATCTGATGACAGCATTAAAACGCTTCTGAGCAGTGTTAAATAGATGTCACCATCTCTTACCTCGTTCTCCGGTGTCCCACGGTGAATCACGGTTAAGCCCTTCCTACCATCAGAATAATCAAACCATTTCAGCGAGGGGAATGTCCCGCAAGGGTCCTCCACCCACCCCCCTTTTGGCTTATAGTGCCACTGGTCTGTCGGTCGAGAAACAACGCCAAATTGAGTTCCACAGGCATAAGTCGAAGATTTCATGTCCGTGGAGAACCTAACCCTGATCCGAGCCCTCGGATGCCTGTCCACTATGATCGTGACGAAATCTATCCTCGGAATGTCCCGGTAAACTATTATCTTCTTTATGCACTCCAGGAATTTGTGCCGCCATATAAGTGGCTCCATCTTCTCCGTCAATCTATACGGCCAGCGCAGTGAAAAATAATCGGTCTCAACATTGATAACACGCCTCAAAGGACTTTTTGCTATACCAAAATTCTCCACCCGGAATGAGCCGTACTTCACACCTTCCCCTTTTTCTGTCTTCAAAGGGGTACCTAATGTTGCACGGTGGTAGTAAAGATCGCCGGTTTCTTCCTCCAGTACAAGCTCATTTGCACTACAAATCCTCTCCCGCGTTTCCCCCCTTCCGTCCAGAGACACGTCAATCAACCCCGTGGAGGGGTCAACATCTACACCAAAGAATCTGTTTTCTATAGTATTTCCCCGTTCCATGATAAAATTCGGGTCATAGGGGTGCCGTTTAGGCTCACGCTCAAGGATCTTATAGACCTTATATCCCACTGCAGGAACCGTGGGAACAAAACCTATTCTCGCATACCTCAACGAGTCATCATCATACCTCGCAAATTTTAATACTTCCACATCTATCTCCTCGTCCCCGCTCTGTAATCCGCTAATCGTTACTATTTTACCACGATCAAAGTTCAAATCCATCTCTATCCAGTTCGTCACTTCCCACGACAGCGAGTTAAATGCTATCAGATCCCCATATCCTCGCATCTTCAACAACTGTATATGGGTCTCGTCTGATTCAAACCCGGTCTCTGATTGCGCCTCTACTACTTGAGTATGTACGCGATTGCAGCGGTTGGTCATCTCTGTATTGAAAAAGCCGCGGAAATGTCGCACTTCTTCGTAACCCTCATCCATACCCGTTCCCGGGGCCACATCATGAAATGCAAGATACAAAATTTTACGCCAGCAATTTATCGTCTCTTCTGATGGATAGGGATTATTCAACAGGTAAGCTATTGTACTCCACCGCTCACAATACGCTAACCAACCCTCGTACTCGCTAAGTTCCTGTTTTATCCACATCCTGCTCGAGCAACAACTTGGAAAAACCTCTGAATACTTACCTGAATACATCTCTCCCTTCCGGACCTCCAGCTTGATGTTATTCTCTTTTATTTCCTTGTCCAGCGCTTCAAAGAATTCTACGGGCGTTGCGATCTTCATCTCCACGTCTTTCTTCTCGTTCCATGCCGTTACAGCCATAGATGTTTCCGGCTGTGGTGCCGTAACGCCACTTCCGGAAGGCATCAAGATTTGAGTGGTAGCCGCCAGGTCTTTTAGTTTATCATAGCTTTCGTCCAGCTTTGTCAAGTCCAACCCTGCTCTGTATCCGAAAGGCATCCAGTGCGCTAAAATCCGCGTTCCATCCAAACCCTCCCATAGGAACTCCGAAGGTTTTCTCTTTGGCACCCCCCTTCTAAAGGCAACATATTTGTATCCTAATTTTTTATACATCTGTGGTAGCTGGGCATTCAATCCAAAGCTGTCTGCCTGCCACATTACGGGAACGTCAACCCCAAACTTCTCCTTCACGTATCTCTTACCTTCCAGAACCTCCCGTATCAGTGTTTCTCCTTCTGGCAGCATCGTATCTGCCATCAGATATTCGCCATCGGCAATCTCTATCTTGCCTTCCCTTATGTACTTCGCAATCTTTGCGAATACTTCCGGATACCTCTTCTCCAACTCCGCCAGCAGAAAGGTCTGCTCTATCATAAACTTGTAATTTGTTTTTTCTATAAGCTCCACCACTTCCTTCAGAATGAGCACCATATTGATGTGGAAATAATCCTCCTTCGTGAAGGCCCAGATGGCATCGTAATGCGTATGTGGCACAAGATAAATCGTATCCTTCTCTCTTCTCTTCTTTGCGGTCATAATTCCCCGTTAAGTTAATAAAACTCAATTGTTAAATATATCTATGTTCTATAAATAAATGACGCAAAGAGTATATATAATTGAGGTTATGTTAGTCATTGCTATGTTGCAAGAGTGGTTTTAAAACAGTAATATAAGAAGCGCAAGTTGTATAGTAGTGATGGTAAACGGGACAAAATGATAATAGGAACACGCGGTAGTGAACTAGCAGTATTGCAAGCCGAGAAAGTACGTGTGCAGTTAAAAGCGTTGGGATATGAACCCACGATAAAGACAGTACGGAGTTTAGGCGATGTCATGACAGACAGGGGCTTGTATGAAATGCCGGAGAAGGGTGTTTTTGTTAAAACGCTGGATATGTTACTTTTGAACGGAGAAATAGACCTTGCTGTGCATTCAATGAAAGATATACCGCTGGAAAGGGATGAGGGGTTGGCGACTTCCGCGGTATTGCCCCGTGATTCGCCTTTTGATGTGCTGGTCGCGAACCATAAGCTGGACGATATGCCGGATGGTGCGGTGATTGGGACGTCAAGTGTGAGGCGAAAGTTTCAATTTCTGCAGTTCATGGATGCGAAAGGAGTAACCGTAAAGATAAAGGACATACGAGGTAATGTGAACACGCGGATTAGAAAGTTAAGAAGCGGCGATTATGATGGTATACTGCTTGCAGAAGCGGGACTTGAACGGTTGAACCTTGAGGTGGATTATGAGCGGCTTGATTGCGACCCGTTCGTGCCTGCGCCCAACCAGGGTATAATTGCGGTGGTCACGCGGAAAGATTCAGGGACGAATGCGGTTATAAGCCAGATAGACGATGCGGAAACGAGAATAGAGGCTAATGTGGAGAACGAAGTGTTAAAGGTAACAGGGGGCGGCTGCGCTCTCCCAGTGGGCGTGCATGCGTCTTGCGATACTGCATCGGTTGGAGTGTCTATTTATTTCGGTGCCTCTCGTAAAGAGCACATACTTGAGAAGCGAGTTATTAGTAAAGAGCGTTGTCTGGATGAAGCACGCGAGTGGGCTAACGGCTTACCAATAAAGCGTGGATAGATAATATCCTCAGACGCACCCCTTTTCTGCGAACAACAAAAAAGATAGTCTATATCTCATAATCAGTATCTTTAATCTTCTTCATTACTACCTCAACGGTATAATTTTGGATTGGAAACTCAAACAAGAGTTTATTATTTGTAAACATGGTCAGACTATCTTCGTTATCAAATAGGCCGATTGCGATAACAGAGAACTATCCCGTGGTCGGATATATCGTGATAAACTCCTCCAGTCCAGCCAATTTAGGTAATATGGCCCTCATCGCCTTTGGTTCCACTTCCAGATTAAATATCGCAAGCAGATTCTTACCAAATCTCTTGGGATTTAGCAATATTGTGTAACTCTTAATATAGCCATCCTTCTCCAGCTTCTCAAGTCTATACCGCACGCCATTTTCACTCAGACCGACTTCTTTTGCGATCTTAGATATCGGCATCCTCACATCCTGCTGAAGTATCTCGAGTATCTTATTATCTACTTTGCTCACCATTACTTATAGATAATAGACCTAATTATTTAAAGCTTCCGAATCTTCAGAAAATCCGGTTATTATCTTATTTATCCTCTAATAACATATTTAAGGCTGTATAAGTAATATATAGCCATGTGTTCGATCTGTGGATTTTTTGCTAAGGAAGAGGTACCGACACGTAAGGTTACCGATATGCTCCAGAAGACAGAGCATAGAGGTCCTGATGCGCATGGCTTGTATGCCGATGGTAAGATTTTGAGAAGTGATGAGATAAGATTTTTGGAAAGCAGCGAAAAGGCGAGAGTATGTTTTGGGCATTCCAGATTGAGTATCGTTGGAGGCGATGATGCGATACAACCATTCCGGTCTTGTGATGGCTCTTTATCGCTGGTACACAATGGCGAGATATACAACTACCAGGAATTAAGGGGGTTACTGAGTAAAGACCATACAATAGAAGATGAGGATAATGATAGCGAGATTCTATTGCATATAATAGAGGAAATCTACGATGGCAATCTGTTGAGAACCGTGCAGTCTGTCGTTAAGATGTTAAACGGCATGTATGCTTTCGCGGTTACAGATAGCGAGGAGGTCGTAATTGCAAGGGACCCTGTCGGTATAAAACCGATATATTATGTAGAAGGGGAAGGGAGTGTCTATTTTTGTTCTGAGAAGAAGGGTCTTTATGATGTCGAAGGAGCAATCAAGAGAATACCACCCGGAAAGATATTGAGGGTAAATAAAGATGGGATCTCCATGCATCAAGGTGTGATAATCGAGCGCCCGCAGATTGATATTATGGATTCTGATGAAGCCGTGACTTTGTATGACGGTGCATTAACAGACACGGTGGAGAGTATGTTGAGAGGATTGAGCGTGGATAAGGTCGGGATGATTTTCTCAGGTGGTGTGGATTCCGTATTGATAGCAAAGATTATATCAGATTTCGGATGGAATCTTAAATGTTATTGCGTTGGCAAAAAAGGCTCAGAAGATATAAAGAACGCGGAGAAGGTAGCCAAAGATTTGGGATTTGATTTAAGCGTGATTTATATAGATGAGCGAACAGTGGAGGCTGTACTACCAGAGATCATCGAAACCATCGAGCTAAACGGTCTGCTTCAGGTAGAAGTCGCGGTACCAATGTATCTTGCTGCGAAAGCGGGATCAGAAGACGGAATAAAAGTGATGTTCACGGGACAGGGTGCGGATGAGTTATTTGCAGGTTATTGGTGGTATAAGGATGTTGTAAGAGAGGAGGGATTCCTGAAACTTCACGACAAGTTATGGGAAGACATTGACTTATTATATGACGATACGCTTGAAAGGGAAGATAAAGTTACAATGGCAAATTCCGTTGAGTTACGGGTTCCTTACTTAGATAGAAATGTTGTACAGTGTGCAATGAGAATTTCGCCGAGACTTAAGATAAAAGATGGCGAGGATCCGACCAGGAAATGGGTTCACCGAAGAGTTGCAGCGAGGATTGGTGTGCCGTACTATACCGCATATCGAGAGAAGGACATGGCGCAGTCAGGGTCGGGTGTGCATGGTCTGGTAAAAAAGGTTGCTGAGGACTACTTTGAGGGGAAAACGGTTAAAGAGGTTGTGCTTGCAGATAAGGGCTCGAACTACCGATACCTGGATGATGATTATGGAACACCGGAGATGTGGGCATATATGCATGAGATAACAAAGAGCATTTAAAAATGGCTGAATGTATTAAGTGATGAGGAAATAGAAGTCGCAAAAAGAAAAATCAAAGATTTTATTTGTGTAGGAAACCAATTGACTATTTCAAAAGACCAGTTTAAAAAGCGTGGATTCTCCATTAGCCTTTCTCGGGGGTCATATCTACTCTAGGTTGTTATAGATGCTTTGGTAAGAGAAAATATCAGTGTATATCCCATGTATGCAAAATGTGCGTGCCCTTCCTTGGGGGTGTAAGTATTGATTGTAAAGCACATATCTGACTGTGGGTGGGGTCTCAAGATGCGATTGCCGTGGAGAGATGGTTCACGTTTGAAATTTTGAAGGCGCTATTCCGGGAGGAATGAAAAAGATGCAAACAGAGATATATTATGTTGTCGTCATAATAGTCATTGCAATAGCGACATTTGTTGTCGCAGCGGTAACAAATAGGTTTCTGCTTGGCTACTTTAGTGCGGTAAGCGAGAAAATGAATGTAGATGAGACGACTTATGCCTTTACCCGACACTTAGTTGTTGGTATGGTTTATTTTGGTGGAATAATACTTATTGTATCCGTGATACCCGCAGTTAGCGATTTTACGGTGGCATTGTTGGCAGGAGCAGGTTTTGGTGCAATCGTGGTAGGTTTAGCGGCACAAGAAACTCTTTCTGACCACATTGCTGGTATTTTCATTGCTATCTCCCGTCCTTTCAGGATGGAGGATGTGCTCACGATCAGAGATGAATATGGGACCGTTGAGGACATCTCACTTCGACATACGATAATCAAGACATGGG
>DAOUUS010000241.1 GCA_030668065.1 Candidatus Methanophagales archaeon | reverse complement strand
TTTTTGTTACAAAATATCACAATATTTCTTCGAAACAATTGAAACCAAATTTAGTAATGTTCTAAACTAAATGTGTCTACATACAGGACCGTGTAAATATGGCGTGGGCTACAAAAGCACTTTTCTGTATGAAACATTGTTAAAAATATGTACAAATTCTTGCTTCTTTCCCCTTCACCGCCCCCTCGTAGGGGCAAGGGATAAAATTTGTTTGCAAACCCGCAGCTCTTTGGTACATGGCATAGGGAACTCACAAATATTAATTTACCAGAACTGTATCATTTTCCAAGGATTTTTACGACACAGATTAACGCTGATTAACACAGATTTAAAGTAAAGTATTGATTTATAAATTTAATTTTTATTCAACCCGTAAAAACTTAATAATCAGGATAGTAGCGTCTGTGTAAATCTGTGAAATCTGTGTCAATGATAAAAGCGATGTCTGCAACACGTTTTATAATAAGTCAAATCAATTAGTAAAGATGCGTGAAGATCATACTTATAGCGTGCGTGACTCTGGAACTAGCCCGAAACGGTTCATTCCACGGCTTATATCCTGGAACATGACCTTTCGTTGTAACTTGCGCTGCCCGCATTGTTACATAGATGCAAGTGAAGGAGCGGCGCGCAATGAGTTAAGTACCGAAGAAGGGAAGATGCTTATAGACCAGATTGCGGAAGTAAGCAAACCAATCCTCATATTAAGTGGTGGTGAACCGCTGCTTCGTGACGACGTCTACGAACTCGCCGGTTACGCTACGGAAAAAGGCTTGACCGTCGCGATGGGCTCCAACGGTACACTCATAACCGAATCCGTTGCGAGCGACCTGAAGGCTCATGGCGTAAAAGCAGTCGCTATCAGTCTCGATTCGAGTAGCCCCGAGCGGCATGATGCGTTCCGTGGCGTGGAAGGTGCGTGGCGTGATGCGATGAACGGGATTGCCGCATGTGTAAGCCAGGGTATAGACGTTCAGGTGAACACCACAGTGACGCAGCAGAACTATGATGAGATTGATGACATAATGGCGTTGGCCGAGCGCGAAGGCGCAAAAGCGTTTCATCTCTTCTTCCTCGTGCCCACGGGTAGAGGTGTAGAGATAGAAGATATATCCGCGGATATGTACGAGCGGATGATTACGGATGTACTTGATAAAGTAGCAAAAGCACAGTATAACCTTGATATTCGCCCGGTTTGCGCGCCTCAATTTATGCGTATTGCATCGCAAATGGGCTTGAATCTAAAACGGTGGAGCCGTGGCTGCATCGCAGGTCTGGCGTATTGCCGTGTATATCCCACGGGCGAAGTCACGCCCTGCCCGTATCTACCCATAAAACTCGGGAACGTTCGCGAAACGCACTTTAAAGATATATGGTTTCAATCGCCCGTGCTAAAAGCGTTTCGTGATCCTGACAATTTGGGCGGTAAATGCGGCATATGTGAATACCGCACCATCTGTGGGGGGTGCCGTGCACGTGCATATGGCTTAACGAGCTTCATGGATTTTTGTGGCGGCCTACACGAGCCCGAAGATTTAAAAGGCGATTTTTTGGCCGAGGAGCCCTGGTGCCCCTACATACCGCAGGGTGATGCGAATACTATATTATAAGCACTAAATCGGGAATAGCTCTAAATACATATTCCTACAAAATCGTGCGGTCGTGAATGCAAACTACAAGTCAAAAGTTACGAAAAATAGTTATATATTCCTTTAAATTCGTTTACAGCCATCATCAAAAAAAAATTGATATATTGAACAAAAATTATTAAATGGTTGTGACGTTTCGTCCGTGACGTGCGTTTTTTATTTTTGTATTGAATCCAACTACAAACAACGAAAAGCTTTTTATACTACAAAACCTAACCTATATGTAACCCAATACGGAAACCGTATTGGGCATACGAAAATGAGGGCTATATTAAAGGCTGTAATAAACGTGCAGTAAAAAAGAGGGCGGAGCGATAAAAATAGCAGTTATATATAGTCCTTAGGGATTAGTAGTGATCAGAAAGATGAAAATGGAACCTGTCAAGCTGGATAAGCAAGATAAAGAACTGTTACAAATGATGCAGGATGAGTTCCCGGTGGAAGAACGCCCTTGGGCGGTACTTGGTAAAAAGCTGGGACTCCGTGAAGACGAGGTGTTAGCCCGTGTAAAAAAGCTTTCCTCTGATGGCGTCATCCGGAAACTCCGTACCATTCTCGATGCACAAAAACTCGGGTCTTGTTCATCTACATTGATGGCAATGAAAGTGCCGGAAGATAAAATGGACCATGTTGTCCGCGTGGTTAATGAATACATGAGCGTGACTCATAACTACCGCCGTGAACATGACTATAATCTCTGGTTTACAGTTACGACCTGTGGCGGTAAAGACTTAGAAGGGACTGTGGAAGAAATAAAGAGAAAAACCGGCATACCTGATTCTGATACTTTAGACCTTCGTACCACGCACGTATTCAAGATTGATGTCCGGTTTAAGTTTACAGATACAGAAGTAGAAGGAGGTGAAACCCGTGGATAAAGATGAAATAGACCAGGCTATTCTGAACATCACGCAAGATGGCATACCGTTGGTAGAGAAACCCTTCGAGGAGCTTGCAAAGCAAGTAGGGATAAGTCGTGATGAGGTAATAAGAAGGCTGAAGAGGCTGCAAAGCATTGGCGTCATCAAACGGCTGGGGATTTCGATAAATCAGCGAAAGGTAGGCATCGTTGCAAACGCGGTAGTGGCATGGAAGGTCCCCAAAGAGCAGTTAGAAAGCGTTGGAACTCTGCTCTCTTCATATACCGAGGTGACGCATTCCTATGGACGAGTAACTATCCCCGGAAAATGGGAACATAATTTGTTCACGGTGATT
>DAOUUS010000156.1 GCA_030668065.1 Candidatus Methanophagales archaeon | reverse complement strand
TTGATCACGATAGATGCGGACGCATCAGTGGAAGAAGCATGTGGGTTGCTGGCAAGAGAGGGCATAAGAAGAGTGCCTGTGATTGAGAACGGTAAACTCGTGGGTATTGTGAGTATTAGAAATGTATTGACCGGAGAGCCAATACAAGTGAGAAAATATGTGTTATGAATGCTTATATAAAGGCATGCCGGTAGCAAAAAGGAAGGAGAAAGAGGAAGAATGGCTGGTTTATTAGAAGTTAAGGATGTGATGACATATCCCGCGATTACGGAAGATGAAGACGTTTCGATCGCGGCGATTTCGAAGTGCATGAAACGGTCGGGAATAGGTAGTGTGGTCATAACAAAAGGAGGTAACCCGGTAGGGGTGGTCACCGATCGCAATATTGTTTTAAAAGTGATAATGAAGAATAGAAACCCAGATACAGTAAAAGCGAAAGAGATAATGGCTTCCCCTCTGGTGACAATCGAGGTGGATGCATCAATTATGGGTGCCTGCAAGGTCCTGATAGAAAAGGGCATAAGAAGACTGCTTGTGATTGACGATGGAGAACTCGTGGGCATCGTAAGTCTTAGGAATATACTGACTGGAGAACCATTGCACGTACGGAAATATTTATTTTAGCGGAATAAAGTATAAAAACACATCTCAATAATTGAATGAGTAATAAAAAGGAGAAAAGGGACATGACGATGGAAATGTTAGAGGTTGGGGATATAATGACCCCAAAAGTTGTCACTGCGGATGTAGACGCACCGATCACTAAAATATCGAAGGATATGGAATTGATGGGAATAGGAAGTGTGGTGATAACAAAAGGCGGTAAACCCGTGGGGATAGTCACAGACCGAGACATAGCGTTAAAAGTAACATTGGCGGATAGAAAACCAAGCGAAATCAAAGCAAAAGAGGTAATGTCCTCTCCATTGATCACCATCGAACAGGATGCACCACAGGAAAGAGCGTGCGAGCTTATGGCAGAGACGGGCGTAAGAAGGATACCGGTGATGGAAGATGACAAGCTCGTAGGTATCATATCCGTCAGAAATGTATTGACCCGGAACCCCGCGTGTATTAAAACACTCTATCCCTCGGAATGAACCTTGAGCAGCTAAATAACGTTTGGCATAATCTCATCACGACAATCGAAAGTTATTAATATACCAAATTTCTAAACAAACATAAGGAGGTGATATAAAAAGATGATGTTCATAACATGTGTGAAAGTAAATTCTGGTATGATAGAGGAAGCGGGGAAATTTGGAGACAAAATACTTAAGAATCCGCCTAAGGGCGTAAAGTTCCTGGAAGTGTATCATACGCTGGGCAGGTATGATGCAATATGGATTTACGAGGCGGAAGACGCAAAAGTAATCGAAGAGTTCCTTCACGAAAGTAGAGCAGTCTCAACAACGGAAACTTGGGTTGCGTTTGCACGGGATAAGTAATATCGCGTCTTCAAGTCTCTTTTTTTTATTTTTTTATTAAAGCGACCATCTTACCCGTCACTCTAAAGTAGGGAAGACCGCGCAATGGTCATAGCAATCGCGAGTGGAAACGGTGGCACCGGGGAGACGACACTTGTAGCTGCATTCGTGACGCTTGCGGATAATAAAGTCATTGCTGACTGGACGCACCCGCCCCTCATCTGTCGTGGTAAGAGGAACTATTAAAAAACATAAGGGTGCGAAAGTTGCAGTCATGGAAAAAACAAGCCGTATAGTGTTTGGGCACGGCGAAGAGGCCTGTGGATTCATTGCAGCTAAACGAATTAGGTCCTATGTCTTAAATAGAAGAGAAGGGCTAAGATGATGAAAGGGGTACGATGTAACTAACGAAATTATGCGATTATATTACTCAGACACACACCAGATGGCTAATAATTTAGAAAAGCGGTTTTGGGAAATTGATTTTCTGCGTGGACTTGCGATAATCATGATGATACTTTTCCATTTACTTTATGATCTAAACTATTTAGGTGTTTACAATCTCAATTTACATTCTGGTTTTTGGTTATTTTTTGCACGTGCAACTGCTACAATATTCATCCTTTTGGTTGGTATATCACTAACGCTTAGTTTTGCACGAACTAAGACTATACGGGGGAAGATATACCTGAAATATCTAAAAAGGGGTTTAAAAGTCTTTTCATGGGGCTTAGTTATTACCTTAATGACTTGTATCTTTTTGAGAGACTGTTTTGTTGTATTTGGTGTGCTGCATTTAATCGGAATTTCGATTATTCTGGCATACCCCTTTTTGAAATTACGCTTTTGGAATCTGTTACTGGGGATTGTTTTCATATCACTCGGAATATATTTGAAGGACCTTACTTTTGGTTTTCCCTGGTTAATTTGGTTAGGATTCACGCCGGACAACATTTGTGCTGTTGACTTCTTCCCGATTATTCCATGGTTTGGAGTAGTTCTAATTGGTATATTCGTTGGTAATTCGTTATATCCTGGCGCCACGCGTAAATTCAACCTTTGTGCCCTTTCGAAATCCATTATTATACGATCATTCTGTTTTTTAGGGCGGCATTCATTACTGATTTACCTGATTCATCAACCCCTACTGATTACATTGCTCTATCTTCTGGGGATTGTGAATATTGCTCAACTTTAAAAGTTGCCATTTCGGTATTGCGGCAACCGTTTGTAGCAACAGCTACCATTTTCAACCCCGCTTAGCTGAAATGCACGTAAAAAGCGTTTAGTCAACACCACGGTAAAAATGCCCTCGCGTATGCTTCCGTCTCACGGACTTTTTCACCGTCTGCCCATCAAGGATGCCCTTGTACAGACGAATTATCCTTTCTGCATTACCGTCTGTAAGGTCAAAGAAGAACTTGTTTATGCCACTGAGTTTTGTTATGTCGTTGAAAAGACCAATGCGTAAGCTGTTCAGTATCTGTGTGTAATTGTGTTCATGGCGTACAGGGAAAACAAACCCCCGGTCGTCTTTCAGCGAACTTTCTTTCAGCGGATATTTTGTGCTCATAAGAACTGGTCTGCCATGAACGAAAACCGCGAAATTTGTGTTCTTGAACTCTAATAGCTCGGCTAAATTAAGCTCAGGAGATACTATCGGAACCGCCCGGTATCTCTTAATAAAAGCCATGTCTATGTCATTGAAGACGTTAGCGGAATAATCAAGATAAACCGTGCGTGTGTTTGATTGCGATAGCACGGATATAAGCCCAATGTTTCCAAGAAGGACAGACTCAGAGTCTTTCACCATTCTTATGGTATCCTTTGCTTCGGACTCATAGATAATCCGCGGGATATACGGTAGCGCATTGCTATCACGAAAATCAGGCGCAAAGATCGAGTAAAAAACAGAATTCGCACCTGCCTTTAACGCGCCTTTTACATCCTCTTTGGAATATACCTTAGCTAAAATCTCCATGTCAGACCCGGCAGTTTCGATTTTCGGCATTATTACTCTTGGCTTTGACCTGCGGGGCATGTTGATTTTGGGTTTTGAGTGCACCGGTGCATAGTACGTCTTCTTTTTAGATGAAGTCTTGTAGATTCTATCGCCTTCTTCCGCACGGATGAACAGTTTTATCGTATCACCGGTATCAGCGGAAGCAACAGATTCTGCGTCTTTTTCTATCTTCTTTATGACTGCGCCATCAATTCCGTCTTTAGTCCAGATCCCGATTCCGTCACCAACTGATAGGCATTCACTCAGTTTGAGCGTGGTGTCTTCTGCAATCACGCCCAGAAAAACGCCGCGGTTCTTCGGGCTGTCACAGGCTATAATATCATGTGCTCCAAACATATATCCTACGGTAAATTCACGGTTGAATTCAAGCGCAAGGTCTTTGAGTTCTCGTTCAGGCAGCCGGAAATCACCTGCGTAATAGGAATCCGCGGCTAGGCGGTAGACTCTCGTGGCAAGTGCTGTATAACGTGGACTTCTGAGCCTGCCCTCGATCTTTAACGCGCTAACACCCGACTCTATTATTTCCGGAATTCGTCCGGCAAGGCATAAGTCCTTTGTACTCAACAGGTAACTGTTGTTGTATCTCTTCCTGCATGGCTGTGCGCATACTCCTCGGTTGCCGCTTCTGCCGCCCAAGAAACTGGAGAAGAGGCACTGACCGCTGTAGCTGAAGCATAACGCACCGTGAACGAATACTTCAGTATCTATTCCGATCTTCGCGACAAAGTCTCGTACCTGTACAAGCGAAAACTCACGCGGAAGTGTGACTCTATCCGCACCGGAAAGAAAGTCCGAGTAGTGGGAATTCGTTATCCCTGCCTGCGTGGATATATGGATTCGCAGGTCTGGGAACGTATCCTTAAGAAGGCGCGTAAACGAGATGTGCTGGATTATTATGCCGTCTATACCTCGGGAATAGGCATCTGAAATGTTATCGAAGAACTCTCGGAGTTCGTGGTTCTTTATAAGGGTGTTAAACGTGACGTATACCTTTACGCCATTATCGTGAGCGTATTCCACGGCATTCCTGAGTTCCTTGAAATTGAAATTCTCGGCACGTCTTCTTGCATTGAACTTGCCCACGCCGAAATAGACGGCATCTGCTCCGTTTTTAACGGCCGGCTTGAGCGACTCAGGACCTCTGACCGG
>DAOUUS010000114.1 GCA_030668065.1 Candidatus Methanophagales archaeon | reverse complement strand
AGTAAATCCCTACGGGGTCTACGATCAGACGCGCAATGAAGGGTGGGTGAATGTTGGTATAGACCACGACACATCAGCGTTTGCCGTTGAAAGTATAAGACAATGGTGGAATTCTATGGGCCAAAAAGTATATCCCGATTCAGAAAAACTTTTAATTACTGCTGATAGCGGCGGAAGTAATGGATACCGGGTCAGACTATGGAAAATCGAATTGCAAAAATTTGTGGATGAAACAGGTCTGGAAATATCAGTCTCTCATTTTCCTCCGGGGACAAGCAAGTGGAACAAGATTGAGCATAGGTTATTCTCTTTTACCCAAAATTGGAGTGATAAACCCCTTATAAGTCATGAAGTTATTGTGAACCTTATATCTGCAACAACTACCAATAAAGGCCTACTGGTTAAATGTCAACTAGACAAAAAATCATATCCTAAAGGAATCAAGATATCTGATGAGATAATGGAACAGATTAACATTATTAGGAGCGATTTTCAGGGTGAATGGCACTATACTATCCTTCCAAAACATGCACTATAATGTCCATGTTATTTTTTTACAGTAGCTAAGTACGCGGAAGTTTCTTCCGAATAAAACGTCAAAAATTCGATGAGCGCAGAAGTGTCGTTTCTACCGTATTTCTCTATTAGTCCCCTATTGCTGTAGATCACCAGATAATTTGTCAGTATAGGTGCCTCAGCAACTTCGGCTATTACAAGTTCACTTGCTTTTAATTTTATGGTATTCGCAGTACCGTGTGGTGTTACTTCTACCTCCCCTGTCCTGATGCCTTAAGTGAGTAGTTTTACTGTGTCTTCCGCGATTAGAAGCTTGTTTAAAAACTCCCGTGACATTTTTACTTCAAATAGTGGCGAACTCGTTTTGGGTACAACTTTTACTATTTTTAGTCCATCTAACTTTAAAACAAAGACCTCACCTTCTACGTCAAATCGAATGTCACCCGAAAAAAGATCTGTTAGCACAGAAGGTATCGCTATACTCGATATACGTGCGTTGTATTCCTCTTTGTAGTTTTCTCTATCAGTAGCAATGCTGCCATCAGCATCTTGAGCCGCAACCGTGCTCGATATACATAACAAAACAACTAAAATTATAGCTACGTAAGCTTTTAGATGAGTTCTACATGTTGGCATTTGTTAAGTATAATTATTTAATACCGGCGTATAAATAACCCTATGTTTTTATCCCATATACTACACTTTAGGATTATAAAGAAGTACAAAACGTTATTCACTCACGCTCAAACCTTCGCAACACAACACCCTCTGCCACTTTAGGTAAAAACAACGTGGACTTCTGCGGAAATCCTTTCCGCTCCACCTGTGCCTTGTATTCCACATCTGCTATCCGCAGCGGTTTCAGAAAAAATGCAACTCTGTAAACACCCGTATCCACCTTCTCGATCGCATCCTTCGGACTGGCGGTAAAAGCTATGCTTTCTTCGGGTTTGCCAATAAGCGTGGGATCAATAAGCCACTCATGCAGACTTATCACATCCAGCCCCACCCGTTCGTCTCTCGCCTCTGACAACTCCCGTATCCGCTGCTCATCCGCCCGCAGCAAATAGAACCCCTTTCCGTCATACATACACAACCTAACGTCAAAATCGTTGGTGCGTTCGTTTAGCTTTGTATAGACGTCACACCGGTCACAACGTTCGACACTAAAATTCGCTTTTAGTCTATCCAGGAGTTCAGGCATGCGGCATTCTTTCACACATCGGTGCCAGGGCAGCAATAACAGCGCTTGATCGCCACCTTCCACAAGCATCATCAACGTATCCGCCGTTCCGCCGTCTTTGCACAACTGATAAGAAGCGGTATACCTGTGATGCCCATCAAGAATCATAACGCTCTTGTCACGCATCAACTGCTGAATCTTTGCCACTACCTCGTTGTCCGGAACTTCCCAGAGCAGGTGACGACTACCATCTAACATGACATCCACAATCGGTTTTCTATTCGCATTTAGCTGCAAGTCCGGTCGGCGAAACCCTAAATACTGCTCGAGAATGTTGTTTATCGCGTGGTCCGGCATATTGTATTCCGCAACAATAGGCGAGAAATTCATACCGCATTCTTTCATCAACTGGTATCGCTCCCGCATGCTCGAGTCAAAGGTCTTCTCGTGCCCTAATATATGCTGGTCGTTGAGTTTCTCAAGTTTTAGCAGTGCTATCAGCCCGAACATGAAATAAGTGTCTCTTTGTTCTTCTTTGAGGATTTGTTCTCGAATCTCATCCGAAATGCTGTATCTGATCCCATAGATATAGAAAGCGGGTTTTGTACACTCTTTTAAAATACCGTCATTGAAGAAACGCACCACACTTTTTTTCGCGTGAGCCACAAAATCTTGCTCCTTTACGCCCGCTCTTCTCGTGGTACACTGGATTATATTATTCTTCTCGGCTGAGTATTTATCGTACCGCGAGGCGTCTATTGTGTCATAGACCGGGCAAATAAGCTCCGCTCGATCTTCCCGTTTCGGGTTCAGTACTGTCGCTTTGAATGGTTTTAAGAATACCATGGCGTTTGTAAAATATCAAATGTTTTGTATATATCATACCGGTATATCTATCTTGACAATCCGAGTTTTATGGGCCACAATATCACGTCACTCTAATTACACGCAATCTAAGGTGCTTTACCCCGCCATATTCACTAAAAAGCTTTATATGTTTGTAGCCCACATATAGGTTTGCGCATGGCGAAAACAAGAATACAGCGAGGGGAGCGCGTATATGTGTATGAACGAGAGAACTACAGGGACAGTACAGGCAAAGTCAAGCACCGTAACACCCGCTATTTAGGGGTAGAAGTGACAATAAATGGGGAGAAGCAGATAATTCCTCCGAAAAAGCGCTTTAAAGAGTTTGAGGTTACAAGATCGGTAAGATATGGCGACATAGCGGTCATTTACGATTTATTCAAGCAATATGGACTTATCGGGCTATTAAATGGATTGATTCCCAGGAGAGGACTGCCCGTGGGTGAAGTTTTTGCAGCGCTTGCAATCCACCATATAATTGACAGAGAAACTCTCGGCAAGTTTTCCAAATGGTATAGGGATACCGCACTGGAAGAGTTCACCGGCATCACCCCCGAGAAACTAAACACCAGCAATCTCGGTGCGGTAATGAAGACCTGCAGCAAAATAGGCCCCGAGGGTATCGTTGACGTGTGCATTGAACTGTTCAACAGAATAAAGCATCTGGAAACAGAATCGTCTACATTGATCTACGACATCACGCCCACTTACTTTTATTCGACAAAATTGCCTAAAGCGCGACTCGGATACAATCGGAATGATAACCGCTTACCTCAGATAAACGTTGGATTGGTCGCAACAAAGAACAAAGGTTTGCCCGTCCTTTTCAGAACGTATGAGGGGGATATAACAGATGTAAGTACGGTAGAACAACTTATTGCAGATGTTAAACGGGTAGAGCTCAGCATTGATGCGATAATCTTGGATAGTGGGATGGCGTCACGGCATAATTTACTAAAACTGGCTGGAGATGACCTGAAAATAATCGGTGGTATTCCTTTAACGTCCAACGAGGCAAAAGAGCTTGTAATGCACGACATATCCGAAGAAAATGAGTTGATGTGTCCCACAGGTCTAATCTATTACGAAGACCTCGCTACATCGCTGTTTGGCATTCCAGGCAGGGCAATTATTTGCTTCAATCACAGCGATCTTGAGATAGAACGCACGGCACGATTGAAAAAGATTGGTATCGCAGAGATAAAAGTCGCGGAGATCTTGTCTTCGCAGACCGGTAACGAAAACACCGCTGATCAGGAAAAGGAAATACGAACGGCAATCCGAGGAGTTTCTGATTTTTTTGTGATGAACAATGACGGGAAAACAGTATCAGTAGTGCCACACGTGGAAAATCGAAGAGCAGCAAGGCTTCGAGATGGTAAAGGCTTGCTTTTCACCACGAATCTTGAGAAGAGTGCACCTGAGATTATTGCCACGTATTTTGGTAAGGAGGTCATTGAGAAGATCTTCGATTGCTACAAAAACGGGTTAGATATGCAACCAGTAAGGCATTTTGAGGCAGGAAATATTGACGGCTATATTTTTAGCTGCTATCTTGCATATCTGGCTCTGGCACTGTATAAGCATCATTTAGGCGTTACGGGCTGGACGGGTGTAGAAGCTAGTCTGGCGGAATTGGGTAGAATACGAAAAACTACTCTTGATTTTGGTGGTGAAAGTCGTGACAAAATTTCGGTGCTCACTAAAGAGCAAAAGGAGATTGCTGAAAAGTTGGGGTTTGCTGATGCGCTTTTCGGGTTGTAGCCTATACTAACACTGAAGGTCAAGGTAAAAGAATGAACAGAAGAGTATCAAAAGCAGAAATAGGAGACAGATTCCAGCAAGAGACGAAGTATAAAAGAGGTCATCTTCCCGCCTGGCACCTGGATTGGACAAGCAAACCTGAAACGTATAAGCGGTATCCAACAGCGCCAAAAGTCCTGCTCGAACCACAGGAGGCAGCAGGAGGGGGCACACCGCTATGGGAAGTCCTGAGACGCCGCCGAAGCGTTCGGCACTTCACAGATGAAACAGTGACAAAGTCAGAACTATCTCAACTGTTGTGGGCAGCACAGGGTATTACCAATCCCGAATCTGGATTCCGAACCGCGCCATCCGCGGGGGCATTGTACCCCGTAGAAACGTATCTCGTGGTCAATCTCGTGGAGCACATTGACCCGGGAGTTTATCATTATGCCGTGGATAGACATGAACTCGAACAGTTACGAGCGGGCGATTTTCGTGGCCATGTTGCACAGTCTGCCCTTGATCAAGAAATGGCGTACCATGCGAGCGTGGTCTTCGTCTGGACTGCCATCTTCGCACGGTCGAAATGGAAATACAAGCAAAGAGCCTATCGCTACGTATATCTGGATGCCGGGCATATAGCACAGAACGTTGCGTTAGCTGCCGTTGCACTAAATCTCGGCAGTTGCCAGGTGGGTGCGCTCTACGATGACGAGGTAAACGCTCTTTTGGGCATAGCTGGCACAGAGGAGAGTGTGGTTTACATGACGGTTGTCGGTAAGGAGAAATAGGAGGAACTTGGCATGGTTAGCATTCGACTGGTTGAGGAATCCGATGAAACGTCCGTGTATGAGTTGGTTACTGCTTTGATGGCAGTAGCGCTTGACCGGAAGTCGTTTCATGATGTATTTGCCCTGAATATTCGTGACGACAATGTACTGTACTATGTTGTGGAGCGTGATGGGCGTGTTATTGGCTTTGCAAGTCTCCATATCGAGCCTCAGCTACATCATGCTGGACTGGTGGGCGAGATACAGGAATTGATTGTGCATGAAACAGCCCGTGATAAGGGTATCGGCGCTCAACTCGTGTCGCGACTTGAGCTGGAAGCTGAGAAACGGAGGTGTGTCTCTATCGAAGTGACGACAAAGAATTTCCGGGTGGATGCACAGCGATTTTACGAGCAGGTGGGGTTCAAGCGGACGCATGTGAATTTTACAAAAAAGTTATAGATCCCTATAAGGCGTTATATCGCAGCCCGTACAGATAAGACATATCGTCTGCGAGACATCTACACGAGACCATACTTATCTATT
>DAOUUS010000135.1 GCA_030668065.1 Candidatus Methanophagales archaeon | reverse complement strand
CCTACGAACAAAGAGACCTGAATTTCGCGCTTATACCGCTTTCGGATGGTAACAAAGACTTTCAGTTCGTTGTGGACTACAAGAACGGCGTCAACTCGCATCGAAATACACTGGACTCGGCGGTATCTGTGAAGAGCAGTAGCGACATAAAGCTTATACTTGTGGCTGCACCGGAATCGGTTGCGAAGGGCGAAGTTGCGAAGATAGAGTTAGACGTGGCTAATGGAATGCCAAAAGATGTAAGAGCAGTAACTGTCGTGCCCGTGTCGGACAGCAGAAAAGTGCGGATATTGCCGTCACAATATTTCGTGGGGGACATGGAAGTAGGAGACGTTTTTTCCGCTTCTTTTGACATTGACAGCAGCGAACTAAAGGTAGGCGCTAATAAAATCACGTTTGATCTTTCGTACCGGGATATAGACACCGACCGGATATACGAAATTCGTGGCTACGAAGTGAATATAGAAGTAAAAGAGCAGCAGAAGGAAGATTTACCCGCTATTGCTCTGGCTTTCGCTGCACTGCTAGTAGTTTTGTTAGTGGTGGGTGTAATCATGTGGCGGAGAGCAAAACGTAGGAAGTGAAGTATAGGATGATTCGACACGATACCGAGATTGCAGCTCATGCGCCACGAGTAATAAAAATGAAAGATGGTAAGGTGCTTGATTGAGCAATGTGGGACAAATTTCTTATGGCATACCGGAGCATAAGAGAGCGAAAAGCGCGTTCGATACTCACCGTGCTGGGTATTGCTGTGGGTATAGCGGCTATCGTTTCTTTGATGAGTGTCGGCTATGGTATGGAAGAGGCGATAACCGGTGAATTATCGGGTATGGCAGATGTAATCTCAGTGATGCCCGGCAAACTGACTGGTATGTCCTATGTGGAGGGGGGCGGGTTTACCGATAGAGACGTGAAAGATTTGCAGCGGATAGGCGGTATTAAAGACGTATCTGCAATGACGTACGACTCCGTAGAAGCGGAGTATCGTAATGAGAAGAAGACCACGTTTGTATTCGGTGGGGACACAAAAGATCTGGAGCGTTTATATGCGGAGCCGGTCGGGCTCAAAGAAGGGCGATGGCTCCGGGAAAATGATTATAAAGGGTGCGTCATCGGCGATTATGTAGCCAATGACTTCTTTGATGAGGTGATACACGTAAATGATAAGCTGTTATTAAATGGCGATAAATTCGTTGTCATTGGCGTTTTCGAGAAAGGGGATATGATGTATGCTAATGACGTGGATCGCAACATTTTCCTCACGTTGCGCGCGGCAAAGGAGGTTCTGCAAACGGACGATATAAAATACGTGATGGTGCGGGTCTATGACATAGATGAAGCAGAAGAGATAGCAGAAGAGATAGAGAAAGTGATAAATGATAATCATGGCCTTGACGATTTCGCAACGGCAATGACTGTGGGCAGCATGCTCGACCAGATAGGAGATATTTTCAATATTATACGTGGCGTTTTGGTAGGAATAGCGGCAATCGCGCTCATTGTTGCATCCATAGGCATCATGAATACGATGCTTATGTCTGTGATGGAGCGAACGCATGAAATCGGCGTGATGAAAGCGATAGGCGCAAAAAGCAGCGATGTGCTCACTCTTTTTCTAGTCGAATCGAGTATCGTGAGTCTGGTGGGCGGTGTAGCGGGCTGTTTACTTGGTTGGGGTGTGGCTATCGTCATAAGCTTCGCAGCCGGCATGATGCTGCCGGGAATGGAACTCGCAGCGAGTGTGAAGCCCGGAGTTCTACTCGGTGGTATAGCAGTTGCCATGATTGTAGGAACTCTATCAGGGTTCTATCCAGCAAGGAAGGCGTCAAGAATGAGCCCGGTAGAAGCAGTGAGGTATAGCTAATGAAAGATTCTTTTCTGTTAGTCTATCGGAATATGAAAGAGCGGAAAACTCGTTCGATACTGACGATGCTGGGCATTACCGTGGGTATAGCTGCGGTAGTCGCAATAATGTCTATTAGCTACGGCATGCAGGAATCTATAACGGAACAGTTAAGCGAGATGGCGGATACGATAATGGTAACGCCCGGTAGTCCGGAATTAGGTAGTTGGGGAGAACTTGGCAGCTTTACAGAACGTGATTTGAAAGATGTAGAGCGGATAGGTGGCGTGAAAGAAGCTGCGGCAATGATGGGTGAGATGCAAGAAGTGGAATACCGCGGCGAGAAGGTTATGGTGGAACTCGTGGGTATTGAACCAAGAGATATGGATGCGGTATTTGGAGTGACAGTGGAATTAGAAGAAGGAAGAGACTTAAGAGAGAACGACCACAAAACATGTGAAATCGGGTATAGCGTTGCCAACGATTATTTTGATGATGAAATAGGAGTTAACGACAGGCTAACAATAAATGGCAGCAAATTCAGGGTTATCGGGGTATTGGAGGAGCAGGGGGGATTCAGGTCCAATGTTGATTCGCAGATATACGTAACGAAAAGGGATGCGATAGATATTTTCGATACCCAGGATATTTCAACCATTTTCGTGCGTGTGAGGGATATAGGGGAAGCGGAAGCGATAGCAGATGAAATAGAAGAGCGAATAGATGATAACCACAAGCTGGATGATTTCACGTCTGCAATGGCGATGGGCGGTGCAATGGAGGATTTAGAATCAATTTTCGGGGTACTGGAACTCTTTCTGCTCGTCATTGCTTCTATTTCGCTTATCGTTGCTGCTCTGGGCATAATGAACACGACACTGATGTCTGTGATGGAACGGACGCATGAGATTGGTGTGATGAAAGCGATAGGCGCGAAAAACAGGAATATCCTGTTCCTATTTCTTATGGATGCGGGTGTTGTGAGTGGACTAGGTGGCGTATTGGGTTGTATAGTGGGTGTCATAACCGCGAAAGTTATAAGTTATGGTATATATGCTTGGTTTAACGTGGAAATCGCAGCGATTGTGGAACCCGGAGTTCTGCTCGGTGGAGTAGCGGTTGCTGTGCTCGTGGGTATTTTATCGGGATTGTATCCCGCGCGTAAGGCGTCGAAGATGAGCCCCGTGGAAGCTGTGCGGTATGAATGATTATTTAACGCTAACAGCCTTAAGGGAACTCACAAATATTAATTTACCAGAACGGTATCATTTTTCAAGGATTCTTAGGACGCAGATTAACACAGATTCACGCAGACTTAAAGTTGTGTATTGATTTTAATCCGGACAGTAGCGCCTGTGTAAATCTGTAAAATCTGTGTCTATGATAATTATCAAAAATGGGTAAACTATTTACTGGGAGTTCCTTAATTGTTAAGGAGCAATCGAACAATCCCCGTGAGCAGGTAGCTTATCAAGCTGTATGGTGGCTTACCCCGGGACACACCAAAAAGAAGCTGATATAGCGATAGAGGGGGGGGGGGGGCAGGGGCGAAGCCGAAATTGAGTTCATAGCCACCCGCAACTACTGTTCCTGCACAGAAGCCGGATTGCCCGCTATCTGCCGCTATAACCCGTGGATTAGCCACAAATATTAGCGACATACGAACCCTTCCGAAGCCGATTTACCGGAAGCTTTATGTAGGGACTCGGCCAGGTGTATTCCTGTGGAGCTATTAATGAAAAGGGCAAAAAGTGGATTGGGGAATAAGATAGTACTTGCAGTTTTGGCGGTTTTTATTTTTTGCGCTGTTACTGCGGTTGTGAGTGCGGCACCGATTTGCAACTTAACTAAAATCGAGCCGGGTGACCTAAAAACGAATTCCACGGGCACTTTTATCGCGGTTATCAACTGCTCCGATACAAACGGAGAAATAAACACCTCACGGTTCTTGATGACGAGGACTGTTGAAGGGTTCGCCCATCCAGGGCTGCCTAATTTCTGGTGTATACGACCGCCGGTGAATGATATAGCTGAGAGTAATGCTACTATTCCGATCCCACAAATATTGCGGGCTTATAACCGAGGCGTAGGCGGCTGGTACGACATTTATGGTTTATTCACTGATAACTTCAGCTACGGCGTGCACGATAATACCAGCCTGCATGTTACTATGACCAGCGGAACTGGTTGGGCGGAATTGAATTACACCTGGAAAGTAGAACCAACGGCATTCCGGAACTCTATATTTTTGAACCGGAAACAACTGGAGACCGAAACGAAGAACGAATATGACGTTTATAAGAACAACCCGTTGTTGGTCAAGTTCTGGGATATTGAGCAGATGCGAGGTACGGATAATTATACCGTTTGTACGTTTACCAATATATACTATTCCGGGAGTCCGACAGAAGATTTAAACGCATATTATTGTAACAGCTCGTATAGAACGGTCTCGGAAGAGCTGCCCAATTACGGCGCTTCTGATGCTACTGCTAATATGACCGGGAATGTGCTTTTGATGCACTTGGATGAAACTTCCGGAACAGTAGTGGATTACAGCGGAGCAGGGAATAACGGCACTAATTATGGTGCAACACGTGGTGTGACAGGTAAATTTGACACTGCTTTTAGTTTTGATGGTAATGATTATGTTCGTACGTCTGCTACTAATGCACCCTCATTGAATATGTATAATTCGGGTTATACAACCCAAATTTAACAAACCCCAAAAAGTTTTCTCTTGCTCGTGCTTTGTTTTCAATATAAACACTTAAAACAACTTATAAACCATTTTTTACACTTAATTAGATTATTTAGTATATTAAATTGAATAAAAAAGGATCTTTTTTGTTTTAAGCTATTAAAATGTAATCGTTATGTAGTGAGAAGATCATTTCGCAGTGGAATCGCGCCTAAAAAAGTCCTGTTTTTGACAGGAGACTATACGATCATCGATAATAATTCAGATCCTTCTTCTATGCTCTCTTTCATCACTTTTCCGTTTAGTTCAACGAGTTTCACATATTCAAGCTTTTTCAGCAGTTTATTAACCGAGAGAGGAATCGCATTCTCCTTTAAAAGGATTGCCAATGT
>DAOUUS010000003.1 GCA_030668065.1 Candidatus Methanophagales archaeon | reverse complement strand
TACTCGGAATTCCGTATTGCATCCGTGAAAGAGCGCCATGCTACGTGGAAGAGCGAAATAACTGGAGGCGGAAGTAAATATAATGAAAATGCCGAACATAACACCACACAAACAGGAGATGGCTATGAGTTCTACTCGCTATGGTCCGCCGTTAGTCTCCGTAGTAATAGTAAACTGGAACAGAAAAGATGACTTAAAGGAGTGTTTAGAGTCTGTGAAAGCACAAACCTACAAGAACATAGAAATAATCGTTGTCGATAATCATTCCACAGATGGTACAATAGAGCGAATCCGAGAAGAATTTACAGAGGTTAAACTGATAGTAATGCCGGATTCATTTTATGGTGCTTGTGAAACGTTTAATATCGGCTTTGCCAATGCTACGGGGAAATATACCGTGGTGATGGACAATGATGCGATGTTAGAACGGACCTGGATTGATAAGAATGTAAAAGAATTTGAAATTGATACGGTGTTGGGTTGTATTGCGGGACGGGTATTGAATTTTTATACAAATGAAGATTGGGGTTTTTTGGTTTATGGTTTAACTGACGATTGGGTGAAGAAAGAGTTTTATACTACGGTATTTGTGGGGTGCAGTGCAATGATAAGAACGGATATAGTAGAAGAAGTAGGCGGATACCCAAAGGAATACTTTTTATATCATAATGAATTCGCACTGGGTGCTAAGATAATAAACGCCGGTTACAAAATAAAATATAATCCCAACACGAAGGCTTATCATAAAGTGTCGCAAACGCAGAGACATAGTAAAAAAGGCGATTATTATGGTATAAGGAATTGGTATTGGTTTGTGTGGGAATTTTATCCACTGGATTTAGCGGTTAAACATACATTAATTCGTTTTGTTAAAATCGTTCATATAGGGCTAAGACATCCATATACGTTTTTAAAAGCGCATTTCGGTGCTATGAGGAAATTACCGGGTATACTGGTAAATAGAAAGCCAATAGAGGACAGAAAGTTGTTAAAGCGTTAAAGCATGTGGGCTGGTAAACTACGGGAATAGTACGGGCAAACAAAAGCACCGTAAAGGTTATAACCTCAGAAATTAAATATTGAAACGGGCTAAATATATGATCAATAATGGTGTGGAAGTATAGCGATGACAAAAATACTCATCCGAGGAACTCAATCAACTGAAAGCATTGGAGTACACGCAATGACGATTTGCACGATGGAAATTTTAGATAAATCTATACAAAATGCCGAATTTTATATATTCTCAACTAATCCCGATATTGATCATCGTTTATACGATAGATACGGCTTTAATTTACGTGTGGTGAAAAGCATTGGAGGTTCAAAAGCAATGTTATCGCGTTTATTTCGCGTTAGTTTTTGGCATGCTTTAAATAAATGTATTAGATTAGATGCGAGACGACTGCTTAATGACGAAGTATTACAGACAACTTATGAAGCAGATATTGTTGTTGACATGCTGGGTGATGGTTTTAGTTACGATATTGGCGGACTTGGCGGTAACATATCTCCAATAGGGCATAGTCTCACTATTTTGCTGGCAACCTCGCTTGGAAAAGATACTGTATTATTTCCACAATCAATAGGTCCTTTCAGAACTAAATTAGTAAAATATTTGGCTAAATTTGCATTGAATAAGGCAAAAGCAATTATAGTAAGAGAAGAACTCAGCAAGGACTATTTGATAAGCATAGGGGTTAATAAACCACCTTTATACATTACCGCGGATACTGCATTTATCCTGGAACCCACATCTTATGAGCGCATTCATGAAATATTAGCAAATGAAAGTTTCAGCGATTATGGCGCACTTGTAATCGGAATAAATATAAGTCAATTGCTTAATCACAAATCCAAAAATTTGGCTGTAAAAGAAGATTATATTACGTTGATGGCTAAACTTACAGATTATCTAATCGAGAATTTAGACGTTTGTATACTTCTTGTTCCTCATGAGATAACCGCGTATGAACTAAAAAATGAAACCAATATAATAGGTGGCGATGATATAGTTGCGGTAAAAGAAGTATATGAAAAAGTAAAAAACAAAAATAAAGTTATACCAATTGTCAATAATGAATATTCCGCTTCGGAATTAAAAGGAATTATAGGTCTATGCGATATGTTCATAGGTGCAAGGATGCACTCAAACATTGCTGCAATTTCTTTGTGTATTCCAACAATTGCGGTTTCTTATAGTATAAAAGCACCGGGAATAATGAAAATGGTGGGACTCGAAGAGTATACGTGCGATTTTAGAACAATGACATTCGAAGAATTGAAAACGAAAGTTAGCGGTATGTGGCAAAAAAGAGAAAAACTAAAAGAAGAGATGTCACCCAAAGTTAAGGACTTAAAAGAGTCGGTATGGTTTAATGGTAAATTAGTTAAGGACATTGTGGATAAAAGAAAATAGGTTATTAGTGCCTCATTCTTTGTTTGATTTTTGGCGCGGAAGTCGGGACAAAAATTCTGTTCATAAGGCGCAAAAGCAGTTTATAGGATAGTTGGGGTCGCTGATGTGCTCTGCACTGAAAAGACATCACACCTGCCCACCTTCAAAATTGATTGGTTTGTTAATATCACTCCATGTTTTAATAAAAGCTATTATATCTTCCACCGGGACTTTTTTATTCTGATTTCTTCTTTTCCCAATCATCTTCGGAATGCTTTTGAGACCGTCTATTCTTGACTTGAGTATCACTCTCCCCTGCCCTCGCATCGCGTAATAGGGAATAGTGCCAATACTTCTTCCGATGATCCAAGGCAACGAGGTTACTAATAGCTTCAGGGGATAGTTCTTTATCACATTCCATGTAAGATTTCTGTTAGAGTAATACACAGAAAAGTCAGAATCAAACCCCGCGGTCCCGCCTTGTTTATGATACACCACCGCTGAAGGAACATATTGGCATTCCCAGCCGGCCAACCTCGCTCGGAACGCTAAGTCCACATCTTCCATGTACATAAAGAAATCCTCGTCAAACAACCCTATTTCGTCAAGCATGGATTTACGATATAACGCAGCACCTGCACACGGCCCAAAAACCGCTTTAGGGCTGTTATATTGCCCTTCATCCTGCTCAAACTTGCCTTCTCCCCATACCGCACCGCTTCTCGAAATACCGATGCCGATAGAATTGATAAGATCCCTCCTATCATAAAAAAACATCTTGGAAGCACACGTACCTATATTCTCGTTACACTCCATTGGTTTTACTAGTTTCTCAATCCAATCAGGATTGGCAACAGCATCGGTATTTATCGTTGCAATAAATGCACCAGTCGCTTTTTCAATACCACGATTGTTACCCCCTGAAAATCCAAGGTTCTCTTCGTTTACTATTAACTTCACCGAACGGAAATTCTCTTTCACGTATCCTACCGAACCGTCGGATGAGCCATTATCTACAAGTATTATTTCTAAGTTCGGATATATTTGATTCTGTAACGCGGTAAGCGATTCTGCCAGTAACCTTTTACCATTGTAATTCACCATGATTGCACTTACTTTATTCATGCTATCCCCTTCTCTTTCTCCTCGAATCGCCTTTACTACTCGCTTTGTTATTCATCTTATCAACCCCTTATATATCTCTGTTAACTTTTTAATATGTCTCCCGATCTCATAGTTTTTCGCCGAGTTGAATGCGTTTATGCTTAGCTCTTCCAGTTTTGCGCTATCCTCGCTTAAACCAGCTAAAATGGTTTTTAACTGTTCTGTATTTCCGGGTTCAAATAAAAATCCATTGTATCCCTCTTCTATCAATTCCGGTATCCCACCGATTCTACTTCCAATAACTGGCGTGCCACGCCTAAAACTTTCGTAAATCACCATTGGAGAATTATCGTACCAAATAGAAGGAACGACGGTTATATTAGCTTGCTCATAATGTTCTCTCAGTTTTGATTCGGAAATAAAACCATAAAATTTTATTCTTTCATCCCCTTCACTAAGTTTCTCAAACCATTCCATATTTGGTCCTTTTCCGATAATGCACAACCGTACATTTTTGGTTTTGACTTTTTTGAATGCCTCAATTAGAATAGGGATTCCTTTATGCTTGGCTAGTTGTCCAACATATAAAATATCAATCGTTTCATAATCTTTGTTTATCTTTGTATCATCTAATTCAATGCCTAAAGGCAGTTTCAGTGTTTTTGAATTCTCAAAAAATCTGGTTTTTATATGCCGGTCTAACACAAATTGAGACGGTGCACTAACCATATCCGGCTTGTAGTCCGTAAATTTTCTTTTTAAGCAGCAATAAACTTTGCAAGGATATTTGGGGTGCTTGCATATTCTTCCAGAACTATGGAGTAGCATTGCATTTGGACATAATAACGAATAATCATGAATCGTATGTACCAATGGCAGATCTAAGCTTTTTACAGTGTAAAATGTGGATAGAGATAACCCCCCTAAGTTATGGGTGTGAACAACATCCGGCATTTCTCGCTTCAGTATGTTTTTAACCACAAAATAGGAATGCGGATTCCATTGGTCAATCAAATGCCAGAATGGTTTGATTAGATTATTCGTTTTTTTTGCATAATATGTATGATAAACATTAATAGGAAAAAATCGGTATATTTTAAGTTTATCTTGAGTTTCCACAGATGGTTTCAAAGAATTCAAGCCATCATAAGGTTTCGTTGTGATAATCACTACTTCATTTTCTTTTGATAGATGCCCTGCTATTTCTTCTACATATTTTTCTGCTCCACCTATCAGGTAGGGCTGATATAGGTTTGAAATAAAACAAATTTTCATCTTAACCAATCATACTTGCGTACACAGTAATTAATTATTTAATCATTTATGCGGGTATAAACATTTTTGATACACCTCTAATAGCGAGTCAACTATTCTTTCCCAACTATATTTCTTTTCTATAAGTATTCGTCCGTTTTTACCCATCTCATTCGCTATTTTTTTATCTTGTAATACATTAATTATTGCATTTGCTAAACCTTTTACATCTTTTGGCATAACTATCATTCCTGCATTACATTCCTTTATTTCTTTCGCAGCACCAACAATATCAGTAGCAATTACTGGCTTCTCGCATGCCATCGCCTCTAACAATACCATACCAAAACCCTCCTGACCCCGGGAACTCGAGGGCAATACAAATACATCACATTTATTATAAAACGCCACTATTTCTTTATCCGGGATAAATCCGACAAACTCTATGTTGTCCTTTAAATTCATAGATTCCGCTATCCTTTTGTAATACTCCAAAAGTTCTCCATCACCACCGACTATTAACTTAACATCTCGTATCTCTCCTTTTACAATCGCCAGCGCTTTAATCAAATACTGCAACCCTTTATACTCATGAAACGCATCTAAAACACTCAAGAAGAACAGAACATTCTCTTCTTTATCCATCTTTACCGGCGTAAAGCGTTCGGTATCAACGCCAACAGGAATAACCTCTATTTTGTGTTCGTGGTGCTTCAAATACGGTGACGACTCTAAGTAACCTGGTTGTGTAATAATAATCCTATCTGCTCGTTTTAAGACTAGTTTTAGACTTGTAAGATTATAGAATTGCGCTATACTATTTGCAATGCCAGTACCCACAATATCATTGTGATAAGTCAAAATTAAAGGTCTATTCTTGATTTTAGAAATTATTGCACTCCAATCAGCACTCCACGGAGTTGGTATATGCGTATGAATCAGGTCGAAATATTCTTTTACAAGTTCAAGCGGTAGTTTTAGCGTAATATTCGTATTTGCAATCTTTCCGATGTAATTCAACCGTTTTACATTAATTCCATCTATTGTTTCCTTTGACTTTACCTCCGGCTCGTTTGCGCAAACCACAGTAACTTCATGACCGAGTTCAATCAACTCCTTGCTCAGGTTATGAACATAATTTTCCACTCCACCCACAAAGGGATGAAATCGAACAGGCGTTTGTAGTATCTTCATTTCCTTACCTTCATCGTCAAATACACCGCATGCTTTTTATCTACCCGAGCCAAACCCTGTGCAATCACGTCTGGAAAGGGATAGTAACCAACCCCCACCGTTTTTTCAACTCTGAACCCATAATACTCGAATAACTCCGTCAACGCCTCGTAAGTAAAAACACGGACATGTATTTCGCCTTTGCTTCCGTGTTTCAGTCCATGTTTCGGGTCAAAGGAATTCCCCAGGATTAGTTCAGTACTGGCATGCGCGGGAAATGGCTGCTTACCGAATAACAGAGCAAACAAATTATGGACACTGGCTAAATTCGGTGTTGATACAATAGCGTACCCACCTTTTTTCAGTACTCGATAGACCTCTTTAACAAATCGGTCCGGATTATAAAGATGCTCAATTATCTGGTTCGCAATCACCACGTCAACAGTATCATTCTCAATCGTGAACTCGGAATCCAGGTTAGCATGATAAACAGAAACCCCGTTTTCTTCTGCTTTCTTTGCTATTTCGTCCATAAATTCAATCCCATAAACTGCTTGTGTTCCTATTCTATACGCTATTTTAGTTGTGAACTCCCCGTTTGAGCAGCCGCAATCGAGTAAAGTAGCACCGGAGTTTTCTTCGGTCATGTTCAAGATAACTGCTCTGTTCTTCCGCTCTGCTCGGTAATACTGCGATATTAACTTCATAGCTATTCTATTTTATGTTCACTTATACGGCAACTCCAGCCAATTCCAGGGCTTGTCACATCGTTCGTCATCGTTACTCCCGTTTATTAGCTTTGGCACAACAGTCGGGTCGTTCCAGGGTCGCCGTTCTTCATCCGGGTTCTCGTATTCATACAAGCGGTTCACGAAATAAACCAGATATGCACGCTCGTCACCGACTACTTTGAACCCATGCCAGTAATGACCCGGCATCCGCACAACCTGCAAATTATCCCCCGCAGACACGATTTCGTCCAGTTCTTTCGTTTCGTCATCGTATGCGCATATCTTCAACGCGCCTCTCAAGACCACAAAACAATCCACCTGCCCCCTTAAATGCCGGTGCCACGCCCGTATCATACCGGGATAACTAATCGAAAAGTTCGTCTGCACGATTTCCTGATCGAATATATCTGCCCAGTCGCTTCTCATTAGCTCGGTAAAGAAGCCTCGTTCGTCTGCAAATCGCCTTAACGGTTTTACTTCTATTCCTTTTAACATTTCTCTCTTTCCTCCTCATTTCAACTCATCTAACATTGAATAATATGCTACACTTATAGCATCAGCAAACATATTATGTTCAAACAGAAGTTTTGCTGAGCTGAGCTTCTCCTCTGCTTTCTCCAAATGATTTTCCCATTCTTTCATATAATACCACACCCTCCTGCAGGACATTTTTTATAAACGAATAGCCATGCCAGACTAAATATGTGAAGTGGTCTTTTTTCATATTCTTCGCTGAGATAAGTTCCCCCTCGTCTAATAAAATTGGAAACGATACGCCCACCAATTCTTCTAAGCTCGTGTCACCAACTACTAAAATATCTATATCCGATTCTTCCGTTGCCTCTCCCCTCGCTACCGACCCGAAAAGGATGATTCTTTCTATCAGGTCGCCGTACTTCTCAAGCGCAACTTTTACAAACTCTTGTACTGGCGCCTGATACCTCTTCGGGATCTTTTGCTTTACTCCTTGTCGCATCAACAATTCTGCCATATTCACCGCAGCTCTCCCCGCAGAACTTCTAACGCCATATCCAAACTATAAGGCTTTTCCTTTAAGTACTTTGCCGCTTTTGTCGTATCCAGCGAAGAATCCATAGGGCGAAGCGCAACCCACCGCATATCCGCCATCCGCGATGCCACTATCAAGTCCTTATCCAACCTAAACTTATCCGCTACCTGCAATGCGAACTCGTATCTCGTAACCCTCGTGGCACCCGCCGTATGGAATATACCTGTTAGTCTTCGCTCCGCTATCTCCAAAACCATCTGCGCCAAATTCGTATTCAACGTTGGCGTTATGTACTGATCGGTAACAATATTCACCTTTTCTCCGTTCCTGAGCGTTTCTATAATCCACAACGCGAAATTAACCTTACCGCTGGCTGGTTTTGCGCCGTAAATAACGCAGGGTCTTGCCACACAATCGCAGTACTGTTCGCCCTGTAATTTCGTGTAGCCATAGTAATCTACCGGCTTTGGCTCGTCCTCTTCTTTATACAGCCCTTTATCACCGGGAAACACATAATCCGTAGAAACATACACACTAAAAGCATCCAACTCATGTGCAATCGCCGCTACTCTTTTTGTGCCTTCTACATTTATCTTATACGCTAACTCCTTGTTCGTTTCGCATTCATCTACATTAGTTAACGCCGCGGTATGGATGATAACTTCGGGCTTTATCTCGTGAATAAACGCTAATTCATCCGCCAGATCAAATTTCACAGGCTCGCCAAATTCCGGCTTGTTATGGCAGTAACCCGCGTAAACTTCGTGGTCCTGTAATGCCAACTCAGCGATTTTAGTGCCAAGCAAGCCGCTGCCGCCGGTAATGAATATTCGCATGTTATCACCACTCCAGTTTCCAGGGCGTTGGATGCAGAACCTTATCGTCTGCTAAAGATTTCCACCACCATTCGTTACTTAAATACCATTCGATAGTCTCTTCTAACCCTTTCTCGAACTTGTGCCGGGGCTTCCAGCCCAATTCCATTGCCTTAGAATAATCAAGGCTATATCTGAGGTCATGCCCCGGTCTGTCCTCCACAAACTCAACTAAGTCGGGCTTATCCATAATCGCGAGAATCGCACTGACAAGTTCCAGATTCGTTTTCTCCGCGCCGCTGGCGACATTATATATCTCACCCTTCTCGCCCTTATTCAAGACCATTTTTATCGCTTCACAATGGTCCTCCACAAAAATCCAGTCGCGTACGTTCTTTCCGGTGCCATAAATAGGTATCTTCATATTTGAGATAGCCCTGATAATCGCTTTGGGTATTAACTTCTCCGGGAATTGGTAACGACCATAATTATTCGTGCATCTCGTGATTACTGCGTTTATGGCATAGGTTCTCACATAAGCCAGAACTATCAGATCGGCAGAGGCTTTACTCGCAGAATATGGCGATGACGGCCTTAAAATATCGTCCTCTTTAAAAGAGCCCTCTTCTATGTCGCCATATACTTCGTCCGTACTTATGTGAACCAGCCTTGCATCGGGATTACACGTCCGTATCGCTTCCAGTACCGTATAAGTGCCATTAACGTTACTCACGATAAAAGAATAGGGACTGGATATGCTTCGGTCCACGTGCGTCTCCGCGGCAAAGTTCACAACCGCATCGGTCTCTTTCACGAGCTTGCACATCAATTCATAATCGCAAATATCGCCTTTCACAAATTCATACTCTAAATCTTTCACATTGGCCGGGTTAGAACCGTACTTCTGGGCGTCAACTACGACAATATCCGCGCTGTCGTGCATATGCCTTACAAAATTGCTGCCGATGAAGCCCAATCCGCCGGTTACTAATATCTTCATACTTACCTCTTCATATCCGTACCCAGGAAGTATCGCCAATAATAAACTTACGCCCTTTCGGTAAACTCTTATTCTTCTCTATTATCGCACCTCGACCGATAATACTATCAACAATATTACCAGCATTTATCAGCTTAGCGTTATCCATAACAATAGAATCTTCCACCTCGGCGTTTATTATCTCGCAATCGTTACCTATAGTAGTATAAGGTCCAATATAGCCATTTATTATCTCGCAATCGCTACCGATGAGTGCAGGCCCTTTAATCACCGAGTCTTCGTCCACTTTTGTGCCTTTACCCACGGCAACTCGTCCTCTAAGCTCGCAGTGTACCTCCCCCAATATCTCATGGCTCAAATCGTCCAGGATCAACCGGTTAGCTTCCAGAATGTCGTCCGGTTTGCCTGTATCTTTCCACCACCTATCTACCTTCGTCCAGCCCACTTCGTAACCGTTATCAATTAGCCATTGAATTGCATCCGTAATCTCAAGCTCATCGCGCCATGACGGCTCTATGCTATTACAAGCATCCGTTATAACCGGTTTGAAGAAGTAGATCCCGACAAGAGCCAGATTGCTGGGTGGTACTTTAGGTTTTTCAACCAGTCGTTTTATTGTGCCGTCATAATTGAGTTCTGCAATTCCGAACTGCTCCGGATTTTCTACCTCGGTTAGCATTATGCTTGCATCGTAATTGTTCCCGGCAAACGCATTCGCATGTTTTACTATCCCCTCTCGCAATATATTATCGCCCAGGTACATCACGAACTCGTCATCTAAAAACTTGTCGGCAATGAGTATTGTATGCGCTAATCCTCGCGGCTCGTCCTGCGGAATGAACACAATCTCAGCGTCCCAATCTTGTGATTGCACCGTTGCCATGACCTGTTCTTTATTTGGCCCCACGATGATTCCTATCTCATCTACACCTGCTTCGAGTACGTCTTCGATCGCATAAAATAATATGGGTTTGTTCGCAACAGGGATGAGCTGTTTCTGATGCGAGTATGTAATCGGGCGTAGTCGTGTGCCGTATCCACCTGATAGTATCAGTCCCTTCATATTCGTGTCTCCTATATCTATTTAGCCTTTAACATCATAAACCTATTGTAGTGTCTATTATCATTGCTCTATTTTTTGTTTATGTACCAAAAGCTCACGTAGAATAATGCTATACCTTTATATGTATCTTCGAACTAAAGTTTAATTGTGGTGAATAAGAAGATGGATGAAGAATACGGGAAGTTCCCGTCTGATTGGGAGAGAATGCCTGGTGACACTATTGAGTACAGAAAGAAGGTTGGCTTTTTCGAGATCATCGCCAGAGAGGATGATAAGCTTTGTGAGAAATGCGAGGAGAAGCACCCGGGTTATGTATTCAAGACACTAGATAATAGCGGGAATGATGTAGAAAATTCAGAGGTCTATTGGTGCCCTAAATGCGGTGGAATGAGTCCGGAAAACTACGAAAGATTTGTGAAAACTGAGTTTCTATTCGGTGGTGGGGATTGAATCCAGAAACTTACGAACGTTTTCGTAAAGAGTGAGTTGATAACGCCAAACGAGGTATAGCTCGCATTTATACCCCACATTTTTTTCTTTTTTATAAAAGCGCGGGGGCTTTTTACATTGGCTATACCGATACATCGAATATATGTTGAATTTTGTTCCGAGTACCGGAAAATTGTTGTCACAACTTCTTGATTAGTTCTCCAAGCGTATCCGACTCAGTCACTTCAAACTCCACATAAGCATCATCCAAAACATAAAACGCACTCTTCTTTGCTATGCTCTCTTTTGTAACTATTTTATCAATTTTATGTGAAACCAGAAGCTCAGCAGCTTTAAGCCCTTTCCGTTTCTCTAACGCGGCAAACGGGTTTCTTACGAACCTCATATCCGTCAACTCATTATCCGCTGCTTTTATATCAAAAATACAGAAATATTCTGCCTCACCGAAATGCCAGGAGACTTTAGACCGCATACCCTCGTTTTCCGTGCAGGGTACCGCAAACCGGATAAATTCCTTCTCCACCGGCTCTATATCTATTATTACCTTATCCACGTTCTTTAGCTCTGACTTAATATTCTCCTCTATCTTATCACTCACTAGATGCGCCCTTTCAAGGTCTCTCAAGCTCGTTTCTATCTCAATCTCGACAAATATGAATTTACCGGAGCCTCTTGCCTTCAATGAATGTATTTTCCTGACGCCATGAACCTCCGCTACTAGTTCTCTTATCCTGTGCAAGCTCTCATAATCGATGGATGCGTCCAAAAGAACCTTTATCGAATCTTTTAAAATCTCGTAACCCGATTTGAAGATGAATACCGCAATCATAATACCTGCTATCTGGTCCAGCGAATAGAATCCAAGGTAGTTCCCCAATATGCCAAGTAATACGACTGCGGAAGCATAAACGTCTGCCCTCGTATGCTTGCCATCCGCGATTAAGCTGGGCGAGTTCAACTCTCGTCCAACTTTGAGTTTATAACTGCTCAAAAGCAATGTGAGCACCAGCGATGTCACTGCAACTAAGATTGCCACCGGAACATTTGTCAGCACAACCTCTTCAAACTTCTCGACCGATGTGAGGACTATCTCATATCCGGCATAAAAAATCGCAAGTGCAAGGAACAGGCTTACTATATTCTCGGCTTTATAAAATCCGTATGGGAAACTCTCGGTGGGCTTACGACTTGAAATCTTAAGACCGATAAAGACACCAATGGAACTTATAACATCAGTAAACGAGTGAACGGCATCCGCAAGTAAGGCAATGCTTCCGGAAAGCACGCCAACAGAATATTTTATAACTACGAGAAACGCGGTTACCACTATGGACACCAAAGCGGCTTTTTTGTCTCTATCTATTCGGGCCATGTTGTAGATTCCATTGTATATAAGGTATAACTCCTACCTAGCTATTTATGACGCAGATTCACACGGATTTTGTTTTCTTCTGCGTTAATCTGTGTTAACCTGTGTCAATAAATAAGTTTATTTTGTTCTAAAAAAACCTTTGCTTCTAAGAAGCGTCAACTTCTATAATATCCTTCTCCACCTCTTCTATCCCATCAATCCGGCACAAGACCTGGATTTATACTTCTTTGTGAGCTGCTCCATACAAGTCACGCATTCGGTCAAGCGATCCCCGGAGCCGGTTATACCCCCGGCTATCCGCATATTTGTATTCATACGTTCTTCTCACCCCCTTTCATCATCAAACAACCATCCATGAGTATATTCCGCCCTATCAAGATCACATCTGCCCATTCAAATCTCGAATACACGTCTTTCATCGTATCGTCATGAACACAACTTCCTTTTTGAAAGAACGGTCTATCGTGAAACAGGAGTACCTAATTTTAACCTTTGATACGTATCCAGAAATCCGCAAACCGTTCATCGGAATCCGCACACTCGATATACTCCTCTACGATTTGCCCAATCTTGTGAACCACCACCTCGAAATCATCAAATTCTGCTACTACTTGAGCAAGTCGCGGATGCCGCCCGAGTTTGCCACCCACAAGTAGCCGCACACCTTGGTCTAAGAGAACAATACTACCATTCTGGCATATTTCGCGGCACTTAACACAGCCTAGGCATTTATCACGGTCAAATAACGGCGGGGCATTCTTTACTGTAATTGCGGTATCTGGGCACACGTCACGACATGCGCCGCAGACCGTGCAGGTATCGGTATTCACAGCGGGGCGAACGTAGCCAACAATCCCAAAGTCCGCGATCTGCGGTTTGGAGCAGCAGTTCGGACAGCCAGATACGGAAATACGAATCCGGTGGTGATATAAGATTTTATTACCACTTACGCGCATGATACAAATATGCACTTATTCCTTTCAGTGCAAATATAAGATTGTCCTGCAGTCGCGCCACCGTAGGTTCTTTGCCACATACTCCTTTTACTGTACACCCAGTCCCTTTTGCCGTCTGGGAGCACTGATAACAAAACATTTCCAGATTTTCCATTTTTTATTCCGCCTTTTCTCCATAATACCGCTTTAACAGACCTTCAAGGGCTCCTGCATGTCGTGCTTCATCCCGGGATGATTCGTCAAACACATCGTGTGCTTCATCAATACCTGATTCTTTAGCCATAACTGCTGCTACTCGCTTTTCCTTGTTTGCTGCAACTTCACCCGCGTGCATCTTCTTTACATTCTCTTTTGTGCTTTCCGAGATTTTGCCATTCAATTCCGCAAATCGTGCTCCGTGCCATGCTTCATCCCATGCAATAGATTTAAGCACTTCTGCAATTTCCGGATAACCCTCTCTTTGGGCCTGTCTCGCCATAGCAAGATAAAGCCCGACTTCCATTGTTTCTCCTCTGAAGTTAGCTTCGACTTCCGCTTCTATGGGTGTGCCTTTCGCAATACCCAATGTATTCTTGAACTCAGCCATTTTTACACCTCATAACGAACAGATAACACGTTTAGCCTTATAAGCTTTGTTATTGCACAATAAAAATCGTGAATTTGGTTTATCTACTTATATGCTATAGGATAATTGTGGGATATTGTCAACCGGTATAGGACTATTGTAAGTATAGGAGAAGAAGTGAAGTAAAAAATGCATGCTTTGAAACTGAAGCTGGACGAAAAAGACAAGAGAATTATTGCGCTTGTTCTCAATAACCCGAAGAGTTCGCAGAAGGAAATAGGAGACGAGGTAAAACTGTCCCAACCCTCAGTTGCATCGCGGTTAAAGCGACTGAGAGAAAGGGGCTTTGTAGAAGAAATCACAGGTATGAATCTCACTAAAGTCGGGCTTTACATTGCTAAGGTAGATATTACTGCGAACAACTCGGCGAAGATAATTAACACGTTCAAAGACTGCCCGTTCTTTCTAAACGCGCTTATTACAAGCGGAAAAACCAATATGTGTTTGTTCTTTGTGAGCGAGAATGTGGCGACTCTGGAAGCTATTGTGAATTTCCATTTGCGTGTACATCCGGGAGTACAATCAATTGATTTTAATATCGTTATATCGTCCGCAAAAGATGTGGTTATGCCCGTAACGATGAATAGGGGGCAATTCGAGCGAAGCCCGTGCAGTGTGGATATTGAGCCAGGTCATTGTCCCTATTACAGAGAGAACAAGTGCCTGGGCTGCCCGGCAATAGGGCATTATAAAGGTAAAATATGGTGACTTTCTTTTACTACGCCTCCCTCAGTTTCGTTATACACTTTAACTGACCTGGAAAGATGACCAATAGAGATATTCAAGATTTATGTCACAATTGAGAACAGCCCAAGAGTTGACAAAAAACGCATAACTTATTTATTTAGATCCACATATTTATCTTACAAGGTTGAACATATGGAAAAAAGCGCAAAATTTTATCCGGTAAAAGGGTATATTGATTTTCAACGTAATGCAACCGCTAACATAGAACGTTTCTGGGAGAAAGAAGCCGAAAAGCTGGATTGGTTTAAACCATGGGACAAGGTACTTGAATGGAAAGAGCCTTTTGCCAAATGGTTCGTTGGTGGTATGCTCAATGCTTCTTACCTGTGCGTAGACTGTCATTTATATTCCTGGCATAAGAACAAAGTGGCTTTATACTGGGAAGATGAAGCAGGGAATACAAAAGCATTCAGTTATTTTCAGCTATACCGAGAAGTGAACAAATTCGCGTCCATGTTGAAGAACCTCGGCGTAAAAAAGGGCGATAGGGTGGTTTTATACTTACCAATGATCCCCGAACTCACGATTGCAATGCTCGCCACGGCAAGAATAGGTGCTATCCATACAGTTGTATTTTCCGGGTTCAGTAGCCAGGCACTAGCAGATAGAATCAATGACACATCGGCAGAGGTGTTGATAGCCGCGGACTTTGGAATACGGAGGGGGAAGTACATACCACTTAAAGATATAGTGGACGAAGCGCTAAAGATTGCACCTATCCTAGAAAAAGTAGTCGTGATAAAAAGGACGGAAGAGGAGATAAATATGGTGGCGGGTAGAGACCTCCTATATAGCGATTTAATAAAAGAGGCCGATGATTATGTAGAACCAGTGCCTCTGGAATCTTCACATCCATTATACATCCTCTACACGTCCGGAACCACAGGAAAACCTAAAGGAGTAGTTCACTCAACAGGCGGATATTTGGCTTACATTTATGCCACCTTCAAGTGGGTCTTTGACATATCCGATGAATCGGTGTATTGGTGCACGGCAGATGTAGGCTGGGTGACAGGACATACATCCATAGTTTATGCGCCTTTACTTCATGGTGCAACAGTACTCATGTATGAAGGAGCACCGGATTATCCAAATCCTGACCGATGGTGGGAAATAATAGATAAATATGGTGTCACAATCTTTTATACCTCTCCAACGGCAATCAAGATGTTCATGCGCTACGGCGAAGAGCGAGTAAAGCGATTTAACTTAAGCAGCTTAAAAATATTGGGCTCTGTCGGAGAGGTGATCAATCCGGAAGTATGGGTATGGTATTACACGCACATAGGCGGGGAAAGATGCCCGATAGTTGATACCTGGTGGCAGACCGAGACAGGTGGGATAATGATTTCGCCTGTACCCGGCATAGAGCTTGTGCCACTTAAACCGGGCTCTGCAACCTTGCCTTTACCCGGTATAGATGCTGAGGTCGTGGACGAGGACGGCAAACCCGTAGAAACAGGTATAAAAGGGCATTTGGCGATACGAAAACCATGGCCGGGTATGTTGATGGGGCTTTACAAAGACCCGGAAAGGTACAAAGAAGTCTACTGGTCAAAATTCAAAGGGCTGTTTTATACAGGCGATTATGCGCTAAAGGACGAGGATGGCTACTTTTGGTTGCTTGGTAGGACCGATGAAGTCTTAAAAATCGCGGGGCATCGGTTGGGTACCGCAGAGATAGAGGGTGCTGTTGTAGAGGCACCTTTTGTAGCGGAAGCGGCGGTCATTGGCACGCCGGACCCTATAAAAGGCGAGAATATCATTGTCTTTGCAATTTTAAAAGAGGGCTATGAACCCGCGGATGAGCTGAAAAAGGAGATAATCCAAGAGGTTCGTAAGCAAATAGGGCCCATAGCTACGCCTCAGGAGATTCACTTTGTGGAAAAGCTGCCCAAGACGAGGTCGGGTAAGATAATGAGACGTGTTTTAAAGACAATTATAATGGGTAACCCTCTTGGAGACCTTTCCACTTTAGAGGATGAAGCTTCGGTAGATGAAGTAAAGGCAGTTTACGAAGAATTCAAGCAGATGATGGGCGGTAGCGCATAGAGATTTTGTTTGAGCTACGGGAAATAGGGTCTTAGGGAACTCACAAATATTAATTTACCCGAACGGTATCATTTTCCAATGATTTTTAAGACACGGATTCACACGCGTTAACACGGATTTGAAGTAGTGTATTGATTTTTGATTTTGATTCAACCCGTAAAAACTTAATAATCCGGACAGTACCGTCTGTGTAAATCTGTGAAATCGGTGTCTATGAGATTTATCAAAATGGATAAACTATTTACTGGGAGTTCCCTTAGATTATTGAGCAGCTTTGTTCGATAATCTCTGCTGCATCTCGAACAAACTTTGGACACCGAGTTTCAAAGAGTTTCTTCTCGTTTGCCAGACTCATACCCTCGGAGGTGCTTATATCACAACCGAGCAACTCTTTACACAGAATTGTGCCATTGCGTGCTTTGAATCTCGCCACAAACTCGTTTACGAGTCTATAAGTTTCTTCTTTTGCCGCGGCATCATCAACGCTTGTCATTCCGAGTTTTAATCCTATAAGCATGAATGCACCGGTCACGGCACCGCATGTTTCTCCTCGGCGTCCCATTCCACCACCAAAAGCACCGGAAACCTTTAAGGCAATTTCACGAGTTAGACCGAATTGTGTACCGTAAGTTGAGAGCAATGCTTGTGAACAGCTAAAACCTTCTTCAAAACAAGAAACCGCACGTTCAACTTTATTCATCTTTCGTGTCTCCCGATTTTAAGCGCGCGTTGTAGACTAAATGTTTGAGTACTGCGTAATATTGAGTTCTTACTTTTTCGATATATAAAGCTTCTTGAATACTAAGCAGGCACCGATCTTCTGTTTTGTATCGTTCCGGTTCAACCTGCAACGCATAGGAATTAACCTGCCGCTTCCAAAACCATTCTGCACAGCCTAATTGAATATACTCAGGATCAATTTCTGTGACTCTTTTAAGATTCCAGAGTAATTGTCTTCCCAGATCATTGTTTTGAATACACAGGGCTATATATGCAATTCTGTATTCAATACACGAATCTTTATCGCAGTTAGATAACGGTTCAGTATTTTTTGGGTTCCGCTGACCTTTATGGATAAAATGGCCATAACAACTTTGTAAAGTAAAGCAATACGGAAGTTTTGCGAAATCGTTAATCAGTTCCACTAGGGGTGCATCAATTGAACGGATTTGCAGTTTGCGTAACGTTTCTTCTCTTTTAGCATGATAGTAAGGGTCATCACCAAAAGCTTTTAATTCCGTGAACGTTTCCATTTATGTACCCTCCTAGATGTATGCCAATTCCGCCTTTTCCTCGACTGAGTCTTAGCGCAGATTTATATGGAGTCAGCTACCCTTTAGTTTGATCTATAAAGTTAAAAAGGTGGTACACGTATTAATGAATGGATTGCATACCATGCTTCGACAGGAATTTACATGCTCAATTTGAAAGACAGAATAGCAAGCTTTCTACGGTGTGTAATCTATGTTTAAAAGTTTAGTTAACATTCCTCTCAAACTTATGGAGTCTGACGTATCAGAAAGAAATATTACATGATGTGAAACGACCCTGGTTATTCCTGGAGTCCGTTTATAACGGGTCTTCCAGAACTACGAAACGAACATCGCAAATCTTGACGGCATGGCACTTCAGCCCTCGAAATACAGACATATTTAAATCGCATAATCCCTATTTTTTATAAAAGCGATTGTAGAGTTAGCACGATTTCGATGGTAGAGAATGACATACAATATATTGATTGTGGGATTGAAAGGGCAGGATGCGGGTAAGACGACCCTTGCACTGGCGTTACTAGCGTACTTAAGAGAAAAAGGGTTCAATGCCGGTGCCTTTAAGCCCCGAGCGGGTAACAACGTGTGGTATGATTTTGATGTTGTGCATGACGCTTTATCACCGGGAAGACTATATGGAAAAGATGCAACACGTTTGAAAGCTGCTTCTGAGTTTAGCGCTGCGGACGACCCGGTGCTAGAAGAATGTATCAACCCTATCCACCGATTGTGGATGGAACCGCCGCGCATCAACTCAATGTCACAAATTCCGGGTTTTATCATTGACCGCGTCACGCTCTGGTATAAAGACGGTGCAAGAAACCTGGTGGTTGAAAACGAAGCTTTGCCGGCTATGTATAGATGTAGCGATACACTCCTTGCGCAATTACGTGCAAATGCATCCGAGATCTATCACGTTCGTGATTCAAATACGTTGAATAAACTAACAGAAGAGTATTACGACCTCGCGATTGGGTTAGCGTACAAGAAGGTGGTAGCACAGCATGACTGTGTGGTAATAGAGAGTTATAGCGATATTGCATTGCCATGGAAAGGTTTAAACAATTTAGATGCTGTTATTGGTATCAAACCAGGTCGGATATCCGCTTTCGAGCCGCAGAAATATCTGGCGGCGGTTCAAATAGCGGCATCAACATATTCGCAGGAAGAACTTCCAACTGCTAAGATAATAGAATTGTTAAAGCCCCTAAAAGAGGTAAATGTCACTCCGTTTAGGTCAGAAAAGCTAGTGCAAGGTTTACAGGGGCTACTTCCGCGGTTAATGCAGGTTTAAAAATGAAACTGTATGTATATGATGCCGGACAGTGCGACCCGAAGAAATGCACAGCGAAGAAATTAGCACGCTTTGGATTGATAACATCGGTCAACGTGCTGCGAAAGATACCGTATAAGACGCTTTTGCTGGTGCCTAATGCGGAAAAGGCGCTTTCGCGTGCGGATAGAAACTACACAACCAGCATAACCGTATTTGATTGCTCGTGGCATAAACTAGCAGCTTTTGACGAGCCTTTGAAGAAGCTGAAAGTAAAAAAACGTGCTTTACCGTATTTAATAGCTGCGAATCCCGTTAACTATGGCAGACCCTTTATTTTGAGCTCGGCAGAGGCATTCGCCGCTGCGTTGTTCGTTCTTGGTGAGCAGGAGCAATCACAACATATACTGGGCAAATTCAAGTGGGGGCACGAATTTCTGCGCTTGAATGAGGAGCGGTTGTGTGCGTATTCCAGAGCAAAGGACAGTAGCGAAGTAGTGGCGCTACAGAGTGAGTTCATGGACAGCGTCAAGAAAAAATAATAATCGGACGCAGATGATCGCAGATTAATAGGATTTGAAGTACAAGAAAGCATAATATTCAACTAAAAATGGTTGTTGACACCGATTAACACAGATTAACGCGGAAAAACTAAAATCTGCGTAAATCCGTATGAACCTGCGTCCTAAATAGTTAGAAGTTATACTGTATATACAAGAACAAAGCGAAAAAGAGTTGAGTTTAAATACTCGTTAGTATATCATAATTATTATGGGCGTCTGTTGTACTGTTGATGAGGAATATACGGGCGAGAAACGCCATGCAATAAAGCTGGGTAAAGAGGATGCTAAGGACATCTCTGCGCTCTATAATGAAGTATGGCCTAAAGCATACGATTATCCAGTGGAATGGCGAAATAAGAGGCTGATGACCGATGCTGAAGTGAAGAACACTATGGACTCCGGTTATTTCTTCTTCGGTGTCCGTATAGATGGTAAATTATCAGGTGTGTATAAAGCGTCCATAACAGAGCAAGGTGCTTTCGGTGAGCAACAAGCGGTTCTCCCGGAATATCGCGATCAGAGTGTGGCTTCTGCGATGTATGAGCAGTTCTATGAGTTCGCAAAGGCGAATAAGTGTAAGACGAATTATGTGAACATCTTAGCAGGTAATGTACCCTGCGAGCGAGCAATGGAGAAGTTCGATTTTTTCAAGACGGGCGAGCCCTGGGAGCAAAGTAAAGGGATGCTCGTTCAGACGTACGAGCGTAAGGTAGTAGCAGATTGTTGACTGGACTACAAAAAGTAAATATTTATGCGTTAATACAGTCTTAATTAGGTAAGTATAAATGTTAGAGAGATCAGACACGACTTGTTTATATGAAAACGGCAGCTTTGAAATACAAGAAGAGCCGTTTTATTTACCGCAAGGGAGCGAGGTTGCGCTATTTGAAGCAGCCTATAAGAATAAACTGCCGGTTATGCTGAAAGGGCCCACGGGTAGCGGTAAAACGAGATTAGTTGAGCATATGGCCTGGAAATTAGGTCGGCCGCTCTATACTGTTGCCTGTCATGACGATTTGAGTGGCAATGACTTAACCGGGCGGTATATCATTAAAGGAGACGATGTTGAGTGGATAGATGGGCCACTTCTTATGGCGGTAAAAACAGGTGGAATCGTGTATCTGGATGAAATCGTGGAAGCGCGAAAAGATACTACCGTTGTTATACATCCTTTAGCTGACCATAGAAGATATTTGCTGGTTCTGAAATTAGGTAAGATGTTTTATGCACCGGATGAGTTTATGCTGGTAATGAGTTATAATCCCGGTTACCAGAGTGTGTTAAAGGAATTGAAACAGAGCACACGACAGCGGTTTGTCAGTATCGCACTTGGATGGCCGGGTGAAGACCTGGAGACACAAATTGTGCAGCAAGAGACG